>JBHHZN010000175.1:0-5746 GCA_046758155.1 Acidobacteriota bacterium
CCCATGCTCTCGTCGATGACCGTGCCGAAGATGATGTTGGCATCTTCATGAGCGGCTTCGTGGACCAGGTTCGAGGCTTCCGCCACCTCGAACAACGTCATCGTCGGGCCTCCGGTGATGTTGATCAGCACGCCCCGGGCGCCGTCGATGGTCGCGTCCTCGAGCAACGGCGAAGAGATCGCGCGTTGAGCGGCCTCGATCGCCCGGTTCTCTCCGGTGGCGATGCCGGTCCCCATCAACGCCATGCCCATGCCGCTCATGATCGTCTTCACGTCGGCGAAATCGAGATTGATCTCGCCGGGGATCGTGATCAGGTCGGAGATCCCCTGCACGGCCTGTCTCAGGACGTCATCGGCTATGAGAAACGCCGCTTGCAGCGAAGTATTGCGGTCCACGGTGCTCAGGAGCCTCTCGTTCGGGATGCAGATGACCGTGTCCACGCACTCGCGAAGCTCCCTCAGACCCATCTCGGCCCGTTCCAGTCGCTTGCGGCCCTCGAAGAGGAACGGTTTCGTCACCACGGCCACCACCAGGGCCCCCAGCTCGGATGCCAGGTTGGCCACGATCGGCGTGGCTCCCGTGCCCGTGCCGCCCCCCAGGCCCGTCGTGATGAAGACCATGTCCGTGTCGCTGAGCACCTCGAGCAGCTTCTCCGTGTCTTCCAGCGCCGCCTGGCGCCCGATCTCCGGGTTGGAGCCCGCCCCGAGTCCCTTGGTGAGCTTGCCGCCCATCTGCACCTTCACCGGCGCCTTGGCGCTCTTGAGCGCCTGGCAATCGGTGTTCGCCACCAGGAAATCCACGCCCATCATCTTGGCCGCGATCATCCGATTGACCGCGTTGGACCCCCCGCCGCCCACCCCGATGACCTTGATGAGCGCGCCTTGGACCGGGTCATCGTTGTAACTGAGTTTCATCTTCCTGGTGCCGATCTCTTCCGGCTCTACGATTCTGATCATGACTCCCCCGTTTGCCGCGGCCTCTCCTCTACGAGCTCCCGCGATCGATGTCGGTCATCCGCTGGCCATCCGCGATGGATACCGAAATTATCAAAGAATCCCCCGGAACAACGTTTTCACCTTGGAACTCACCTTGTCCAGCATCTGGATCGACGCCGCGACCGGAACGGCCCGTGCCGGCGAGCTGTTTCCATGCTGGACCAGCCCCACGACGGTCGAATGCATCGGGCTGCTGACGCCGTCGACCAGCCCACCGACCCCGTACGGGACACCACGCCGAACGGGCAGATCGAAGATCTGCTCGGCGATTTCCGGAACGCCATCGAGGATCGCACCGCCCCCGGCGATGACGATCCCTGATGTGAGGCAGTCCTCGTAACCGGCGGCCGCGATCTCCGCGCGCAGCAGCCCGAAAACCTCCTCGGTGCGCGGCTGGAGGATCTCACAGAGGATATGGCGCGACAGCACGCGCGGTTTCCGGCCGCCCACGCTCGGAACATCGATGACCTGGTCATCGGCGACCATCGTCGCCAGGGAACATCCGTACTTGATCTTGATCCGTTCGGCCTCCGGGACGGGCGTCCGGAGCCCCACCGCGATATCGTTGGTGAAATTATCCCCACCGATTGGAAGCACCGCCGTGTGACAGATCGCGCCGTTCTGGAAAACCGCCAGGTCGGTCGTGCCGCCGCCGATATCGACGAGCGCCACGCCCAGTTCCTTCTCATCGGACAGCAGCGTGCTGCGGGCCGCGGCGAGCTGTTCGAGCACCATCTCGGCGACCTCGATGCCGGCACGGTTCACACAGTTGGTTATGTTGCTCAGCGATGGGATCGACCCGGTGACAATGTGGACGTTCGCTTCCAGGCGCGACCCCGTCATTCCGAGCGGATCGCGGATCTCGTCCTGGCCATCCAGGATGTAATCCTGGGGGACGGTGTGGAAGATGATCCGGTCGGCGGGAAGCTGGACCGATCGGGCGGATTCGATCACCCTGTCTATGTCCTCGCGCGTGACCTGGCGGTCCCGGCCGGAGATGGTGATCACGCCGCGGCTGTTGAACCCCCTGATGTGGCCCCCGGCCACGCCGACGAAGGCACGGTCGACGCTCACGCCGGCCATCAACTCCGCCTCCTCGACGGCCGCCTTCAGCGCCCCGACCGTCTGATCGACGTTCACGACGATCCCCTTGCGCAGGCCCCGCGAGGCGGATTGCCCGATGCCGATGATGTCGAGCCCACCGCCCTCGTCACGCTCGGCGATCGCGCAGCAGATCTTTGTGGTGCCGATATCGAGGCCAGCAACGAATCTATCGTTCCTACGTGTCATTACCTCCCTCCGTGTTGATTGCCATGCGTCGCGGCGGGCGATACCGCGACACGATCCTGCCACCGCAGATCCACGTAGTCGATCGCGTCGCCGCGGCCTTCCAGCACCTTTTCGAGCGCGAAATAATGCTCCAGGTTGCGCAGATATTCGTCCCTGGAGAGCCGGAGATCATAATCCCGCCCATCGATGCGCAGAACAACCATGCTCGGATCCGAGACATCGATCTGTGAGACCTTGGCGTAGAATGCCGGCACCTTCCTTGCCAGCGTCCGCGTCACGTCGACACCTCGGCGCATCGCCTTTTTCAGGCGAACCCCATCGCCCGCCTTCGCCGCGCGCACGAGGCCATCCAGCCCCTGGATGATCGGGAAGTCGTAACGCACGTAGCGCGGGCCGAACCGATCGATCGGCAGGCCATGCTCATCCAGCAGTACGATGAATCCATCGACGAGCGCCAGTCCTGCAGCCTTGCGTTCCTCTATGGTGATCACCAGGGCATCGGACAAGCGGCGCTGAATCCGGACCTTCCCCGTCGGCCCGACCCATGGGTGCTCCCGGATCTTTTTTTCGACCTTGTCGAGGCTGATCTCGAGTACATTGCGGCCCAACCACGGCTCGACCAGAGCCACGATTTCCTCTCGCCGCGCTTGCTCCAAGCCTCGCACGATCACCCGACGCAGCTGGAGATGTTCGGGACTCGTGATCCAGCGCACGCCGAACGCCGTGGCGGCGGCTCCTGTGGCCGCGATACCGCTCCACAGCAGCAGGAACAACACGCAGCGCAGCACCGAGCGTCGCCTCCGCTGGGCGCGCACGAGCCGGTTGCCGCGACGGCGCAGGTACTTCAGGTGATCCTGGTACGGCATCCGAGGGCGCGATGGGCTTCGTTTCATGGGGGATCTAGTTCCAGATGATGACTTCTTCCTCGAGGCTCACGCCGGATTTCTCCAGCACCGTCGACTTGACCCGATCGATGAGCGCCAGGACATCTCCCGGCGACGCATCACCACGATTCACGATGAAATTGCCGTGCTCCTTCGACACGGAGGCCCCACCCACGCTGAGCCCCTTCAAGCCCAGCTCATCGACCAGCCGCCCGGCGGAATCGCCCGGAGGGTTCTTGAAGATGCAGCCGGCCGACCGTTCGCCCGGAGGCTGTGATCGCATCCGGTCTCGGGCGATCCGCTTGATCTTCTCTTGCAGCCGTTGCGGGTCCGCCCGCTCGAGCTGGAACACCGCTTCGACGATCACCTCCTCGTGCGTGAACGGCGACCGCCGATAGGCGAAATCCTCCGGCCCGACGGTTCGCACACGGCACCGTCCCGACGCATCCAGCACCGTCACTTCACGGACGACATCGGACATCTGACCCCCGTAGGAGCCGGCGTTCATGAACACGGTTCCTCCGATGGTGCCCGGGATCCCTTCGGCGAACTCCAGGCCCCCGAGGCCCTGCGCCACACACCCGCGGACCAGCCGTTTCAAGGCCATGCCGCATCCCGCCCGGACACGCTCCTCCTCGAAGATGGGGCCGTGCCTGATGCCGCGCGTCAGGATCACCGGGTCGGTGAAAGGACCCGGGCCCGCGATCAGGTTCGCGCCGCCTCCCACGACCAGCGGCCGATGCCCGGCAGCACGCAGTTCCCCCAGCAACCGCTCCAGCGACGCGATCCGCTCCGGCCGCAGAACGAACTCCACGGGACCCCCGACACCTATGGTGGTGAACTCGGCCATCGTGTGCCCTGTCTCGACCGTGACGCCACAGCGGCCGGCGATGGCTTGCACGGTTCTGTCCTGGTCCATTCACCCCGCGTCCTTGAGAAAAGCCTCGGCCACCTTCCAGACATCCCCGGCCCCGAGCGTGATCACGAGATCGCCTCGCCGGGCCTTGCGCCGCAAAAGCCGGGTCGCTTCGTCGAAATCGTTCGCGTACGAGGTATCCCCGTGCCCGTTCCGTTTGATCGCCTGCGCCAGAGCCTCCCCCGTGACGCCCGGGATCGGCTTCTCGCCGGCCCGATAGATGGGGGTCACGATCAGGACATCGGCCTGGTCGAACGAGCGGGTGAACTGCTCCGCGAGCGCCCGGACCCGGCTGTACCGGTGCGGCTGGAACACCACGACGATCCGGCGCTTCCCGGCCTCGCGGGCGGCCGCCAGCGTGGCCCGGATCTCGACGGGATGGTGCCCGTAATCATCCACGACCATGATGTCGCCGGCGACTCCCCTGAGCTGGAACCGGCGATCCGCGCCCGAGAAATGCCCGAGGTGCTCGGCGATCTCGTCGAACTTGATGTCGAACTCGAGTCCCACGAGGATCGCCGCCAGCGCGTTGGAGATGCTATGGCGCCCGGGCACGTTGAGATGCACATCGCCGAGCCATCGGCCACGGAAGATCACCTCGAAGCGGGAGTGGAACTCGTTCATCTCGATGCGCGTGCCGACCAGATCCGCCTGGCTCTCGAGACCGTAGGTCAACTGCGGCCGCGTGAGGCGCGGCATGATTTCCCGGATGTGCGGATCATCCAGGCAGACGACACCCGCGCCGTAGAACGGCACCTTGTTGAGAAACCCGACGAACGCGTTGACCAGCGACTCCATCGTGCCGTAATGATCGAGATGCTCCTCGCTGATGCTCGTCACAACGGCGATGGTCGGCGCCAGGCGCAGAAACGAACCGTCGCTCTCGTCCGCCTCCGCCACCATGAATTCGCCGCGGCCAACCTTCGCGCTGCTGCCGAGAATGTTCAATCGCCCGCCGATGATGATCGTCGGGTCCATGCCCGCCCCCGACAGAACCTGAGCGACCATGGATGTCGTCGAGGTCTTGCCGTGGGATCCGGCGATGGCCACGCCGTACTTCATCCGCATGAGCTCCGAGAGCATCTCGGCCCGGGGGATGACGGGAACCTTCCGCAGGCGTGCTTCGACGACCTCCGGGTTATCCCGCTTGACGGCCGATGACGTCACCAGGACATCGGCGCCGGCGATATTGCCGGGGGCGTGCGTGTACGAGACATGGATGCCGAGCTCGCGCAGGCGCTCGGTCACGGGGGTGCTCGACAGATCGGATCCGGTCACGGTGAAATTCAGGTTGAGGAGAACCTCCGCGATTCCGCTCATTCCCGAGCCACCGATGCCCACGAAGTGGATCCGCTGTGCTTTCCTAAAGAGTGGGTTTTTCGGTGAGGTCATGCCGCCCGGGCTCCTTCCATCAGCGCGATGCACAATTCCGCCACGCGGGTCGCCGCATCCGGGCGTGCGAGCTGCCTGCTTGCCTCCGACATCCGCGCGAGACGTCCGGGATCGCCGAGAAGGCCCTCGACCATTTCCGCCAGGGCCGCACCATGAAGGTCCTTCTCCTCGATCATCACGGCGGCGCCCACCTGCACGAGCTTGCGGGCGTTGAATGTCTGGTGATCGTGGGTGGCGCTCGCCAGCGGAACGAGAATGGCCGGTCTGCC
>JBHHZN010000176.1:0-5741 GCA_046758155.1 Acidobacteriota bacterium
ATGGTCGCCCTCGTCGAGTCCCGCCCCGCGCCGACGATCAGCCGGCGCCCGGTCTTGATCCGCCCCGCGACCGCGCGGACGACAGCCTCTCGTTCACTCTCGTCGAGCAGTGGAGCCTCGCCATTGGAGCCGAGCACGACGTAGCCGTCGAGCGGTTGCTCGTTCCAGCGCTCCATGTTCCCGGCAAGGCTTTCCGCGGAGAATTCACCACGGACGAACGGCGTCGGGATCGGCGGGAAAACCCCCTCCAACATGCCCTCCCCGTGCATGTCCCGGTGGCGGGACCGAAGCTATAATGCCACCCTCTCGTTGCTCAGATCCAGGCGCGATCCGATCCCTTCACAGGAGCCCGATCCATGAGGCGTTTGGCCATGGTCTGCGTGGGCATGATCCTCGCCCCCGGTTTCGTCACGGCCCAGTCACGCTACGGACAGGGCCCCTTACGCACCATCCTCCCCTGGACACTGCAGCGCGGCGCGTGGGATGTCTCGACCGGCGTCATCTACCGCGAGGATGCCCGGCCCCCCTTTTTCGGGGATGATCCCTCGCTGATCAGGGACGAGCTGCGCGCACGTGTCATAGACGTTTCTTACGGCCTAGGTGGTGGAAGCCAGGCCCGTCTCGAGTTCGGGGCGCAGCGGTTCCAGGAACGGGGCGGAAACGACCAGACAGGCGTCGAGGACGCGCGGATTTCCTTCACCTACCAGATCCCGCTGCGTTCCACGCTGGCGGCGGCCGCCCACTTCGCCGTGAAGCTGCCGAATGCGCCCGACGACGACCGCCTGGGAACCGACCAGACTGATGTGTTCATCCTCTCGGCCGTCGGCCGGCAAACGGGCAGCTTCGGGTGGGCCGCCAACGCCGGCCTCGGTCTCCTCGGCAGCCCGGTGCGGGTCGGCGATCAGGACGACGTGTTCGTTTTCGGGACCGCGGGATGGTGGAGGCCGCCGGACGTTTCGTCCGGATTCTCCGCTTTCGCCGAGCTGCAAGGGGTCGCCGGATCCCGGTTCGACAACGATGAGAGGACGCTGGGTGGCGGCGTCATCTTCTCGCGGCACGTCCCGACGAGCTTCGCTGTCCGCTATGGACTGACGGCCGAAAGCCCCGACTGGTCGGCGGAGATCCGGGTGACCTTGATCCCCCCTTCACGCCGATGAGGGGGTCTTCCGCCGGGAGAATCCGCTTGCCGAACTCCCCGTTCGCCGTACCATTGCGCAGGGGTGAGGGGCGTCGACAGGGGTCGACTCCACGCGCAGGTCACGAGCCCGCGCGGGGGGATCCGAGGGGGACGGCAGCGCAGTGCGAGGGAGACGGCCCGTGGGCCTTCTGGGAGGATTTCTCCTGGCGTGGTTCCTCCACGCCGGCTTCGCGCAGGGCGCGCGCGCATTGGGTCCCGTCCTCACACCGGAGGAGATGGGCTGCCTGCTCGGCTCGATCCACTCCGACTATCGGCTTTATATCGGCAAGATCCGGTACGGGGCCACGCGGCTGAGGCCCGGAAGCCTCTACGCCGGGCTCGTCAGGCAAGGTGGCATCGACCCGCGCCGGCTAGACGATGGGCCGAGCAGCGGCCACGGGGCGATCAACGATCTGATCATCTACGCCGATACCTTCGAACCCTGGCGGACACCGGCCTGGCGCCGATTGCTGGCGGACCACGAGTACTTTCACGCCCGGCACCTGGCTCGAGGGTTCGACCTTCCACTGGTCGCCTTCGGTGACCGGGCGGTCGACCTCCATTTCCACGAAGCCTTGGCCTGGGGCTACGTCGCCCGGCGGGCCGATCGGGGCCTTTATGGTGAGCTGTCGCGCAGGGAAAGAGTCGAGCTGGCCGCGCGCTACAGGGAACACCTCGAAGGATTCCGTCGCTTCGTCATGAAGCACCAGCCCTCGGCCTGGGCCTACTACGGCAAGATGCTAGAGGCGCCCGGCGCCCCCCTCAGGTCGGCGGACTCAGGTCCCGCAGAAGTGCCTGAACCTGCGGCTGGTCCGGAGACAAACTGAGCGACTCTTCGAGGGCCTCGATCGCCTGTCCCTTCCGGCCCGCCTGGGCGTACGCCAGGCCGACGGCGTTGAGCAGTTGTATCGAGCGCAGGCCCATCCGCCGCGCCTCCTCCAGATCGGCGATCGCCTCGTCCAGCCTTCCGAGCTTGGCCAGGGCCGCGCCCAGGTTGACACGTGCCTGGAGGTTCTTCGGTTCGATGCGGACCGCTCGCGAGAGGATCGTGACCGCTTTCTCGAGCCGTCCCGTACGACCGTAAAGCGAGCCCAGGTTCGCCATCGTTCCGCCAAAATCGGGCGCGATCTCGAGGGCCCGTTCGAACTGCTTCTCCGCTCCGCGCGCATCGCCGAGCCGCTCGAGGATCAGGCCCAGCCAGTTGTGGTGCAGGATCGACTGGTCGTTGACCGCCAGCGCCTTGCGGATATCGTCCTCCAGCTCCACTTCCCGGCCGTCGTCCTGGTAGAGGCTGAAGAGCCATCCCATCGCCTCGGGTGAGGCGGGATTCAGCGCCAAGCAGGCCCGCAACCGCGCCTCCGCCTCCGCCGGCCGGCCCGCCTTCAGGGCGAGCACTCCGAGGCCGACCTCCACGCCCGCCTCTGCCGGCCGGCGCTCGCGCAGACGCGCCAGGAAGCTGCCGGTCTCGGCCGTCCGGCCAGCTCTGGATGCCAGCAGGGCGAGCTGGACGTACGCGCCCGGCTCCGGCTTCTGGTTCCTCGCGATGGCGCGGCGTGTCATCTCCAGCGCCTCCCCGATCCTCTTCTGCATGACCAGCACACGCGCCATGCCCATGAGGGCGGGAAAGTAAGACGGCGCGAGATCGAGGGCCTGTCTCAGCTGCGCCTCGGCGCCGGGAAGATCTCCCTTGCGCAGCAGCACGGTGGCCATGTTCGTGTGGGCGGTGACCGACGACGGGTCTCCGGGCTCATGGGAAGCGGGCCCACCGGATCCCCCCGTCGAGCTGATGTATCCCAACGATGCCAGGTTTCTCAACAGATCCTCGTCGGCGGCGCCTGGGGGAGCGCGCGGCCCGCCGGCCACGGGGGGCGTCGAGGCGGGCCGCTCGTAGGTCGCGATCCGCGGCGGGGGACTGCCCCGGCCGGGTGGGCGCTTCAGGAGCGGAACCCCCTTCATGTCATCGGCGAGCGGAAGGCCCGCCAGCGAGAGGATCGTCGGCGCGACATCGTAAAGAGTGGCCGTGTCGAATCTGCCGGCCGGGATCCCTTCCCCCACGATCATCGCGATGCCGTAGAGCCGATGCCACTTGCCCGGCTTCCCCTCGATATCGGCCGGTCCATCCGTCGGGCGGGCGGAGCCGCTGCGGAACCCGTGGTCCGAGATCACGATCACGGTCGATGCCGGATCGAGCCGGGAGAGAAGTTCTCCGAGGAGCTCATCCTGGTAGATGTAATACTCCTGCACGGCGCGATGGTACCGCCTGAAGTCCGCCATCGAGACCATGTCCATCTTCGGAGCCATGAAGTGGGCGAACCGGTGGCACACCTCATCGATTCCCTGGTAATAAACCGCGAACAGTTCCGGCTGTCCTTCGCGCAGCAGCTCGAGCGCGATCCGCTGGTACGTCTCGCTCGCCGCGATGATCTTCGTCAAGTGGTTGATCGGCTGCTTGTACCCGCCGGCGCGGTCCCTCGCCGCCAGCCGCCGGGCGGCCGCGAACTCCTCGTCCGTGATGTCGAGAAAGCGGGCGACCTGCTCGTAGCCGATCGCATCGGCGGACCGGACGAGCCCACGCAGCTTCTTCCACAACTCCGGAGGATACGTCAGGCTCGTCCGCGCCGCGTCCACATTGAACAGGGAGTAGGCGACCCGGTCGGTGACCATGCGTCCGTTCAGCGGCGTGGCGGGCCAGGTGGCCCACCAGGCGATGACATCGGCCGTCAGGCCGCGTTGAGTGAAGATCTCCCACAAGGTGCGCACGCGGCGGGATCGCGAGCTGATCGGCGTGCGCTTGCCCGTGACGGAATCGGCGACCAGGAAATCGATGATCCCGTGCTGCTCGGGTCCCTTGCCCGTCATCACGGTCGTCCAGAGCAAGGGCGAGAGGATGGGTTCGTACGAACGCATGTACCCCCAGGCGGATCGCGCCTTGAGCCGCGCCAGGTTCGGAGTCACTCCCCGCTCGATGAGCGGGTCCAGGATCTGCCAGTCGGCCCCGTCCAGCCCGATCAGGACGATCGGATGTTTCAGCCTCGCCGCCCGCGGGAGGGCTCCGGCGGCAACCGGCGGGGCCGGGGCCGCCTGCGAGACGCTCAGGTTCTCGACGGTGAGCCCCGCCGCCGAGAGCCCGCCGCGCACGTGCGATGCGAGGGTCTCCTCCCCGGCCACAGGTGGTGTTCGAAAGATCCTGTCCACCAGGGTGGCCAGCTCCTCGGCGAACGCCTCCCGGGCCGGGCCATCGTGCGCGCGTGGCGGCAACGAGGACGCATTCTCGGGATTGATGCGCGCCCGCAGGGTGTATCGCACCGCGACGCGGGCGCCTTCTCGCGTGGTCGCCGTCGCCCGTCCGGCGATGGTTTTCGCCTCGAGCGGGTACAAGTCGACATGCCGCCAGGGAAATGTGACGTGGAAACCCGGTTGCAGGACTTGACGCGGCTCGCCCCCGCAGACACCCAGATGTCCTTCCGGAACCTGGATGAGGCATGTCGCCAGCAGCCCCGCCAGCAGCAGACCCGCGAGAGGAAGGGCGACAGCCGAGCGAAGGATGAAGCGTCGAGAGGCTCTCATCGACCCGGCACTCTAGCACAACCCGATGCTACGACACGGTTTCGGCAGCGACGGAGTGGATCAGCCGGCGAATAGCGTGGATATCGAAGGGTTTCTGCACGTAGCGGTTGCCGCTTTGTTGGAGGAAGGTGCTCGTCTCGACGCTGACGACATCGCCCGTGCTGAAGATCATCCTCCGGGCGAGCTGTTCATCGGATGAACAAATCCGCTCGTAGAGCTCCTTTCCGCTCATGCCGGGCATCTTCAGATCGGAGATGATCAGATCATACCTGTGGGAACGGATCTTGCGCAGCGCCACAGCACCGTTGAGCGCCGTGTCGACACGGTGCCCATCGGCCTTCAGAACCTGATACAGGATATCCAGGATGGCCAGCTCATCGTCCACGACCAGGATATCCCGCGGGCGGATCTCGCCAGGGAACTCCCGGCTCTCCCGGGCGGGTGCCGAGGCCGCCACGGCCGACTGATCGTCGATCGGCAAGTCCACCGTGAAGATCGCCCCTCCCGACTCACTGTTTCTGGCCTTGATGTGGCCCTTGTGCTCCTCGATGATCCCGTAGCAGATCGACAGTCCGAGGCCGGTTCCCTGGCCCACCTCTTTCGTCGTGAAGAACGGATCGAAGAGCTTGCCCATGTGGTCGGCGGCGATCCCCGGCCCGTTGTCCTCGATCTCGACTCGTGCCATCGTCCCGCACCGGAGGCTTCGAACGATGAGGCGGCCCGGTTTCTTGGACGCCACCATCTCCTGGTGGGCGTTGATGAGGATGTTGAGAAATACCTGCTGAAGTTGATGAAAATCCGCCTTGATCCGCGGCAGATGGGGGTCGAGGTGTCTTTCTACCTTGATGTTGTCGACCCGGATGGGGTACGACCGTAACTCGAGGGTGCTCTCCAGGATCTCATTCAGACAGACGGGCTCCTTCTGAGGAGTCCGCTTCCGGGCGAAGGTTTGCAGATTCTGCACGATCCTCTTGCAGCGTTCCGCCTCGCGGTTGAT
>JBHHZN010000177.1:0-5735 GCA_046758155.1 Acidobacteriota bacterium
AGGTCCCGGACTCGGTCGCGGAGGTCCCGGACTCGGTCGCGGAGGTCCCGGACTCGGTCGCGGAGGTCCCGGACTCCGGCGGTTGGGCCTGTGCCGGCGCTTCTTGCGGCTGTGGCGCGGAGTCCTCGACGGTGCCGGAGGTCCCCTCGAAAATCACCACCAGATCATAGCCGCGCGGCACGATCCTCGTGCGGGCGGCATGCCGGCCATGGAACTCCAGCCGGGCGTTCGGCGTCCCCTTGGAGGACTTGAAGCCGCTGACCTGGATGCGGTCGAGCTGGGGTGTTTCGACCACGATGTCGCGTGCCACGGCGCTCGCGTCCGCGACCGGGAACTCGATCACCATGGTCTCATCGTCCGGATCGTAGGAGGTGTAGCTCAAGGGGCGATCCGCGGTGATGGTCACCAGCGTGGCCGTCTTCGAACTGTCGGCCGCGACCGACTCGATGTGAGCGGCCTGAATCTTGGATACGATTTCCCCCTCGCCTTGCGGTGCCGGAGCAGCGTGCGCCGGGACCGCGAAATACCCCAGGGCGCAAAGGGTCAGCGCCAGGGCGCCGGCCATCCTCACCCGTCTCATGAGCGTCCCTCCTTATGTAGGTTCAGGCCCTTCTCCACATCCCGGTAGGGTTTGATCCGGGCGGGGTCGTCGACACTCTGGCGAAACACGACCAGCCCCCCTCGAGAGTCGATGCGCCTCACCACGCCGTCGTAGAGCCTGTCGCCCTCGTGCAACGTCGTCCCGTAGCCGTCGGGACCGATCACGAGCGCCACATTGCCGGCATTCCTCTGGAGCACACCGATGACCGTCACATCCTGTATGAGCCAGCACTCCATCCCATCCCCTGCACAGGTCCTGCCGGACATTTGAGCCTTCAGGATGTCCTGGGGGGACATGAAAGGATCCCGACGGTTGCCCGGCCTGTACGTGAATCCGCTCCCTTCCACCGACTCTTCCTCCGCGCGGCGGATCTGCTCGAGCGCCTCGACAGCCGACAGGTGATTCGGGTCGGGGTCGAGCAGCGCCGTGCGATCCTTCGTCGCCTTGGAGGAGGCGTTTTTCCGAGTCGCTTTTTGATCGTTCTTGGCCGATTCTCCCGATTTCGCCTTGGCCGTCTCCACAGCATCCAGTGATCGGGGGATCAACAACCCCACGAGGAGGGTCAGAGCCAGGAGCAGGAGCGGGCCGGGTCGATGGCGAATCTTCATGCTCCACCCTCCTCATTCGAATCGATGTAAACGAACGTTGCCGCGGTGAAGGTCGAACTTATCGATCGTTGCAGGTGATCCGGCCCCGTGTTGGCCCTCACGCTCATGCCGCGCACGTTCAGGATTCGGTCGTGCTTGCCGATAACATCGAGAAAACGACCCAGATCGTGATAGTTGCCCTTGATATCCATCGCGTAGGAGTATTCCTTGTAGAACTCCTTGTTGGTGATGCTCGCCTCGGACACTCTCCGGATGCTGAGGTTGTAACGGCCCGCCTGGCTCTCGAGCCACTTGATCAGGGCGCCCGCCTCCGGATCGGTCGGAAGGATCCTGCGCAGGTTCGCGAGCTGCAGGTTGAGCCGATCGGCCTCTTCCTGAAGCTGAACGCGCATCTTGGCAGCCTGCTGGCCTTCCTGGATCTTGACGTTCATGTCATCGAGCTCGATCCGGCGGCTCTCGATCGAACTAGTCATGTCGCTGAAATTCGGATAGAAGAACTGGGCCATCAGGATGATCGCGATGCCGAGACCCACGAACACCGTTATCTGACCCCAGAAAGGAAGCTTGTCCAGCATGGTCCGTTTCTCCTCGCCTTCCCGCCCGGTTACTGGCCCTGCTGGCCCATGGCGGGAGGTTTGGCCTGATCGCCGTGCGGCACGAAACGCGCCGACAAAGAAAACATCACATCATCCCTGTTCACCGTGTAACTGATCTTCCCGACATCCTTGAAAAAAGGTGAAGCATCCAGATTGTTGTAGAAGTTGGCGTAGGCGTTGGGGGTCGTCGCCTTCCCGCTGAAGGTCAGCTGATCACCTTTCTCCTGCATCGTCATGAGCCAGAGGAAATCGGGCAGATTGCGGGACACCTCGTCCAGGAGTCGAACAGGAACCTGCTGATTGTTCTTCAGGTCGGTGATGATGTCGATCTGCTTCTGGAACGCGGCTTTCTTGGCCTTCAGCGCCTGGATCGCCTCGCGGTCTTTTTCGACGCGCCGGAGCTGGTCCCTCGCGATCTCCAGGTCCTGATCGAGCCGCTTGCTCTCGGCGCTCAGGCTGTAATATCGCCAGCCGACGAACGACAGCGCGATGGCCAGCACGGCCAGCATCAGGAGGTTCTGGCTGGCCCCTATCCCCTCCAAGTGCAGGGATGGGGCCCTCCGGGCGGGTGCACGTCTCGCATCAGCAAGAAGATTGACCTTGATCATTTGTCGCCCACCTTTCTGAGCGCCAGGCCGACGGCGACGGTGGCCGAGGCCATCATCGGCTCGAGCCTCTCGGGAGGAAATGCCCTGTCCTGAACCCGGATCCGCCGGAAGGGGTCCATCATCTCGACGGGGACCTCGAAGCGCTGACCCAGGTAAGGCGTCAAGTGCAGGGTCCGCGTGGCGCCTCCCGTGGCGCAGATCTTCGTGATGGGATCCGATGACGATGTCGCCTTGAAGAAGTCGAGGGTCTTCTGCATCTCGGAGCCCACCTGCTCGTTGACCGCGTCGATGATCGGCGCGACCCGATCCTGGGGCGGGTCGGTGCTCTCACCCTTCTTGGCGGCCTCGGCCTGCTCGAACGTCAGGTCGAGCTCCTTCTGCAGAGCATCGGTGTAGTAATTCCCGCCGATGGAGATGTCGCGCCAGAAGATCGAGGACCCATTCTTCAAGATGGTGATGTTGGTGACGCTGGCGCCGATGTTGACCAGGGCGACGAGTTCCTCGCCGCCCGCGTCATAATTGACCTCGTACGCGTTCTGGAGCGCGAAGACGTCGACGTCGGCCAGGAGGGCGCTCTTGCCCGCCTGGGAGATGACGCTGGTGTAGTCGTTGATCTTGTCCTTCTTCACGGCCACCAGCAGGACATCCATGTTCCCCTCGCCGGCCGCGGACAGGCCCTCCAGCACCTGGTAATCGATGTTGACGTCATCCATGTCGAACGGGACGTACTGTTCCGCCTCCCACTGGATCGATTCGGCCAGTTCCTCCGGAGTCATCTGGGGAAGGGAAATCTTCTTGATGATGACGGAGTGCCCCGAGAGAGAGATGGCCACGTCGGCGCTCTTGATCTTGTTGTTGGTGAACAGATTCTGGATGGCTTCCACGACCATGGAAGAATCCATGATCGATCCGTCCACGATGGCCTCCGGGGTCAATGGCTCCATCCCGACGCTGACCAGCCGGTATCCCCGCCCTTTGCCCAGGTCCTTCAGCTCGACAGCCTTGATCGCGCTCGTCCCGATGTCCAAACCGACGAGATTCCTGTTCCGTGAGAAAAGCACCTGTATCACCCTCGCTGAACTCTCGTTGCCTTCACGACTCCTCGCCGCCCCGCCCTCGACACCGCCATGGTCCGAAGCCGGTTTCGGCGCCCGGTTGCCTGCAGCGGGGCAGTTCCCTTAATTCCGTTTTCCGGGCACGGGGGGGGAATATATGTCGGTCGATTCAAGTTGCAAGGGGGTTTCCGACGGGGCATTCAGGTGATTCTTGACCGCCCGCCGGGAGCGTGCTACGGTATGCGCCCGCCTGGCGGCAGCGATGGCCCGCGATCGCGCGAAACGGCCCGTGCGCCCGGCATCGGGAGGGATCGACGATGGCCAGGGTCTGTGAGATCTGTGGGAAGGGGCCCCTTCGGGGCAACAACGTGAGCCACGCTCACAACGTGACCAAGCGCGTCTGGTACCCCAACCTCCAGACCGTCCGGGCGCGCATCGGCGGGTCGGTCAAGAGGATCCGCGTCTGCACGCGCTGCATCCGGTCGAATCGAGTCCAGAAGGCGGCCTCCTAGCCGCCACGCTGCACGGCCACCGCCTCTATCTCCAGCCTGGTTCCCTTGGGAAGTCGGGACACCTCAACCGTCGCCCGGGCCGGCGGCTCCTGGTCGAAGAAGCCGGCGTAGGTCCTGTTCATCGCCTCGAAGTCCTGCAAATCGGCCAGATAGACGGTCGTCTTGACCACGTCCGACAGCGCGGCCCCGGCCGCCTCCAGGACAGCGGCCAGGTTCCGCATCACGCGGTCGGTCTGGGCCTCGATGCCTCCCTCGACGAGGACCCCGCGAGCCGGGTCGATCGGGATCTGCCCCGAAAGGAAAATGAGCCCTCCGGCCGCCACCGCCTGCGAGTACGGACCGATGGCCTCGGGGGCCTTCTTCGTCGCGATTCTTCGCTTGCCCATCCGATCCTCCTTCAAAGGCTTGATCTCCTCACGCTCCGGATGCCGGGCAAGCGCCTGAGCCGGCCGATGAGCCGGTCCAGGTGCTCCCGGTCACGGACCTCCAGCACGATGCTGATCCGGCCGGTCTCCTGGTCGGATGTCCGGGCATCCACGTTGCTGATGTTGGTCTTCTCATCGGCTATGGCGTTCGTGATGCGAGCCAGAAGACCGGGACGATCCTCCGTGTCGAGCACCAGCCTTGCGCCATAGAGCTGGTCATCCCCCTTCGCCCACGTCACCTCGATGCGACGCTCCGGATCGAACATGAAGCGACGCACGTTCAGACAATCCGCTCGGTGGACCGATACACCCTTGCCGCGCGTGACGTATCCGATGATCTCCTCCCCCCGGATCGGGTTGCAGCAGTGGGCGAGGTAAATCATCACGTTGTCGAGGCCCTTGACCGTGACGTTCGGGTGCCCGATGCCCAGCGTCTTGCGCACGACTTTCGCCAGGACCGATTCCTCGCGTGGCTGCAGGGCTTGCCGCGGCACGAGCTCGGCGAGAAGGCGCGACGGCGTCAGCTTGCCGTAGCCGACCTGGGAGTAAAAATCATCCAGGCCGTCGCATTTCAGGCGCGCCAGGGCTTTTTTCATCGGTTCGCCCTTGAACGACCGCGGATGTCTCTTGTATCGCCTGAACTCCCGCTCGGTGAGCGTTCGGCCCAATTCTATCGAACGCTTCCGCTCCTGCGCGTTGAGCCAGTTCCGGATCTTGTGGCGCGCATGGGTCGTCTGAACGAAAGTCAACCAGTCGCGGCTCGGGCGCTGGGATGGCGACGTGTCGATCTCCACGACGTCTCCGCTCTTCAAGCAGGTTCTCAGGGGCACCACGCGGCCGTTGACACGGGCCCGCGTACAATGATGCCCCACCTCGGTGTGGATCGCGTAGGCGAAGTCGACGACGGTCGCCCCCGTCGGGAAGGGCTTGACATCGCCGTTGGGCGTGAACACGTAGACCTCGTCGGGATACAGATCGACCTTGACCGTCTCCATGAACTCGCGCGGATCCTTGACCTCCTTGTGGGATTCGATGATCTTCTGGAGCCAGCCGACGCTGAGCTCCTCCCTGGGATCCAGGGCGCGGCCCTCCTTGTATTTCCAGTGCGCGGCGATCCCCTTCTCCGCCACCTCGTGTTGTTCCCTTGTCCTGATCTGGATCTCGAAGGGTTGCCCCTGCTCGCTCATCACGGATGTATGCAACGACTGGTAAAGGTTGGGCTTCGGCATCGCGATGAAGTCCTTGATCCGTCCCGGAACGGGGCGCCACATGCCGTGGATGATCCCCAGCGCCGCGTAACAGTTCCGGACGGTGTCGCTGATGACACGGA
>JBHHZN010000178.1:0-5728 GCA_046758155.1 Acidobacteriota bacterium
ACCTTCCGATGGGCGTCGACCAGCGCAGCCCCTGCCGTCACCCCGACTGGCTCGATGATCTCCGCGAGATGCAATCCCGCCAGGATGGATCGGATGAATGTCTCGGGCAGCGATGTGAGTGAACAGATGTCTGCCACGGAGTTCTCGCCGTCCAGGAGCTTCAAGATGGTCTGAAACTCCCCGCGGTCGACAAGGAGCCTGTCCTCGGCGGCCCCGGGCTTGATCCGGTACCGCGCGTCGAGCGGGCCGACCTCCTGCGCGATCAGGCCGGGATCGGCCCCTTCCATGGCGCCCTGAAGGATGAGGGCGACGGGTCGAAGGTCGACATTGGGGATGCCGGGCGGCGCCTTGTGTTCGCGAAGCTTGTACTCCCCCACGCGCGCATGAAAAAGAGCCAGGACGATCTGTTCGATCCGTTTCTTGTCGACCTGCGCGAGCCGCTCCTCGCTCAGGAGCTTCAGCTCGAGGAGGGATTCTCGCAGGGTCCCTCGGCGGGCCGCCTCCTCCGCCTCGGCCCACTGCCTCGGCGAGACATCGCCGCCGTCGAGCAGGGCCGCTTTCAGGCTCTCCCGCTCATCGGTGGAGACAGCCCAGGCGATGTGGCCGGATCGGAAGTGGATCTCACGCGTTGTTCCGGCTTCCTCCTCATCTTGCCCGGAGGTCCGCGCAGGGGAAAGGCACGGTGTCGTCGCCTGCAAGACACCCGTGAAACCCCGGCGGTCCAGGGCCGCCAACAGCCGGGGGAAACGAAAAGCGTTCAGGGTCCCTTCCTGGGGCACACCGGAGGAGGACATGTGTCGCCGGTTCTCCGCTGGAGGTATCGGGAGATGATGCCGGAGACGCGGGGACTCGCGAGGCAAAAAGAATTATAGGAGGCGCGGCTCGGGAGTGTCAATAGCGCTCGGCGGGGCGATGGTATAATGGAATCTCCGGTCAGCCACACCACGGGTCTTGCGGATCTCCTGAAGCGACAGCGGCCAGGCGAGCTGTCTTCGCCGGGAGCCGAGCAAACCGGGAGGCCGTTCATCGGTCGGATGCACACCGAAGCGTTTCCCCCTGGCCCGACGAGCGGGGACCGCGCCCTGTGTCGCGTCGCGTGGACGATCGACACGACGAAGGAAGGGGCCGTATGAGATGCGGTGAGATCTCCGGACCAGTCTCCGGTGACGCGGTCATCGTCGTCGGCTGCGGGGTGGCGGGCTTGCGCGCCGCGATCGAGGTGGCGAAGGCGGGGATCCGTGTGGCGGTTCTCGCCAAGGACTCGGCGCGGGAGAGTAACACGCAGCAGGCGCAGGGCGGCGTGGCGGTGGCGCTCTCGGACGAGGACCGCGTGGGACTCCATTACCGCGACACGCTGGATGCCGGCGACGGACTCTGCGAGGAGGAGGCGGTACGGGTCCTGGTGGCCGAGGGACCGCGCCGCATCGAGGAACTCATCGAGTGGGGGGCCCGATTCGATCGGGAGGGGAGCCGCCTCGCGTTCACCCGCGAGGGCGCGCACAGCGCCCGACGGGTCCTGCACGCGCACGGTGACTCCACGGGACGCGAGATCCTGCGGGCGCTGACGATCAGGGCGTCGGAGCTCGAGCGCATCAGCTTTTCTCCCCACGTCTACTCCGTCGACGCGGTTGTCGAGAATGGGGCGGTCCGCGGGCTGATCGTGCTCGATGAGGCCACCGGCCGGAGCCGTTTCCTCGGTGCGAACGCGATCATCCTTGCGACGGGAGGTGCGGGACGCATCTACCGTGAAACGACCAATCCGCCGCAGGCCACCGGCGACGGTATTGCCCTCGCCTGGCGCGCGGGGGCCACCTTGTGCGACATGGAATTCATGCAGTTCCATCCGACGGCGCTGCATGTCGAGGGAGCCCCGCGGTTCCTCCTGTCGGAGGCCCTGCGCGGCGAAGGGGGTGTCCTGGTCGCGCCCGATGGCGAACGATTCATGAGCGATGTCGACCCGCGCGCCGAGCTGGCGCCCAGGGACGTCGTGGCTCGGGCCATCGTCGATCAGATCCGACGCTGCGGAACGCAGCACGTCGGGCTCGATATGACAAGGATCGACCCTTCCTACCTGAAGAAGCGGTTCCCTCGCATCTACACCACCTGCCTGCGCTACGGCGTGGATCTGACCCGCGGGCCGGTGCCGGTCGCGCCCGCCGCGCACTACCTGATGGGCGGAGTCGCCACCGATCTCTGGGGGCGCACCAGCGTGCCGGGCCTTTACGCCGCGGGAGAGGTGGCGAGCACCGGCGTGCACGGAGCAAACCGGCTCGCGAGCAATTCCCTTCTCGAGGGGCTGGTTTTCGGAGCGCGAGCCGGGCGAGCGATCGTCGAGGACCGCATGGGACGAGCCTCAGGCGAAAGACCGCGGCGCCACGTCGACGCCGATGCGCGCCGCGTGGGGGCGGCCGAGAGCACCGAGCGGATACGCGAGACGGCCTGGGAGACGCTCGGGATCGTGAGGTCGCGCCGGACCCTCGTGCGCGGCCGGGAGATCTTCGACGATATCCTGCGCGGGGGCTCGCGCGGGGTCAGCGCCGGACGCCCGAGCCGGGCGGATCTCGAAGCGGTCAATATGGCCACGCTGGCGGCGTTGATGGCGCGCAGTGCCCTGGCCCGCGAGGAGAGCCGCGGGTCCCATTACCGTGATGATTTCCCGCGCCGTGATGATGCCGCCTTCGGGGGATCGTCGGTCATCGAGCACGGATCGGATCGAGTGACCTTCTCCGACGGGCAGCGATCGCCTCGCCGGGTGGCGGAGGAGGAAACCCCTACGAGCCGCCGGGGTCGACGAATTCCTTCCTCACGTTGAAGACGTGGCCCTCGCCCGTCTTGATGAGGTAATGGTGCTTCCATTCCTTTACGATCGTGACCGGTGTCCCCGCCGTCAGGGTGATCGGCTCCACCGGGGCTGACTTGGTCGGGGCATGCCGTAGTTTGATGTCCTGGGTGATGGATGCCATGCTGGGCAAACCCCGCGCGATGTCAGGTGATGAAATGCAGGCAGCGCCTGAGGCGTGACTTCGGAAAGAAGTAGATCAGCTTGTGGACGATGCTCTTGGCTCTCGCGAGCACGCCGGTCCTCAGGTAGTCGTTTTCCTCGCCGGAGAACGACCACCAGATGATGAATGCTTTCCCCTTGATATTCTCGCGCGGAACGGTTCCCCAGTAGCGGCTGTCCTTCGAATTGTCGCGGTTGTCGCCCATGCAGAAATAGTGACCTTCGGGGATCAGCATGGGGGGGAAATCCACGCCGTTGCCGAGCGCGCGGCGCCAGCGATGATCCGTGTGCTCTGCGGCCGATAGCGCGAGCTTGCCTTCCTTGACCTTGGCCCATGATTCAGGCTTGAGGTCGGATTCGTGGGCCTTGTATTTCTCCTCGAGGGGGGACCCGTTGATGTAAACGGTCTTGTCGCGAACCTCGAGGAACTCGCCGGGCAGCCCGATCACCCGCTTGATGTAATCCTTCTCCGGCTCCTCGGGATACTTGAAGACGACGATATCGCCCCGCTTGATGTCGCGGACGGGAAGCAACGCCCTTTCGATCGGTGTTCGAGTCGGTGCGTAGATGAACTTGTTGACCATGATGTAATCCCCGATCAGCAGGGTGGGGATCATCGACCCGGTCGGGATCTTCGATTGCTGGAAGACGAAGGCCCGCGCGAAGACGACAAAGATGACGCAGATGACGATGGTCTCGAAGTAGTCGCGGAGGACCCCTTTTTCCATCCCTGCCTCTCGGTTCCGGATGGAGGGGGCCGCAGCGGCGGTCCGCGCCGAGGATGTTGCTTCGGTATTCATCGTACTTTCTTCCGCATGATGTCAATGGCTGCTTCGGGCGTGTCGGCCAGGTCCGTGATCGCGAGTTGCTCGACATCGACGATCGCCATGGCCCGCACGACTTCGAGAAACCGGCCCCACACAGCCCCCAGGAGAACTATCGGCCTGTCCTCGATGAGTTGTGCCCGGCGAAGGGCCCAGAGGAAAGTGAGCTCTGCGAGGGTTCCGGCTTTGCCAGGAAGAATTATATAACCGGCACTCTGGTCTATCAATTCGCGGGTTCTGGCGAACAGATCGGCCTTCTCCTGGTGGCAGGTGAGAAACGGGTTGGGCCGCCGTCCCAGATGGCTCAGAGCCCGCGTCGTGATCCCGACCGTTGTCCCCCCCGACTGCGTGGCCCCGCGGCAGGCGGCCTCCATGACTCCCCCGTAGCCGCCGGTGACAACGGTGAAGCCGCCTTCGGCGAGGAGTCTGCCCACGGCGAGCGCCATGCTGTAGAGGGGGGAGCCCGGGGTCGACTCCGACGAGCCGAAGACGGCGACGCGCCGGCCGGCAGGCGGTGCCTCGGCGGTCGGCATCGGCTCAGTACCCCCTGGACACACCCCAGCCGCGCGGGTCGGAGGCGCCGTACAGCCATCCCGATTCGCGATCGACCTGGATGGCCTGGATATCGCCGTGGGGAGAGCGCTCCCGCACGTCGTACCCCATGCGGACCAGGGCGTCGATCACGTCGCGAGGGAATCCTCCCTTGTCGAGGAAGAGACGGTCCGGGTCCCATTGATGGTGGAACCGGGGGGCATCGACCGCGGCTTGCAGCTCCATGCCGAAGTCCATGACGTCGAGCATGGTCTGGAGCACCGAGGTGATGATCGTGGGGCCGCCCGGAGACCCCAGGACCAGATAGAGCGATTTTTGATCCCCAGGTCCCTTCTTCAACACGATCGTGGGCGACATCGAGGAGAGCATCCTCTTGTTCGGTGCAATGCTGTTGGCTTCACCGCCGATGAGACCGTAGCTGTTGGGAGTGTCCGGCTTGCTGCTGAAATCGTCCATCTCGTTGTTGAGGAGAAACCCCAGTCCCTCGACGATCGCACCGTTGCCGAACCAACTGTTGAGGGTGTAGGTGTTCGAGACGGCGGACCCCTGGTCGTCCACGACCGAGAAATGCGTGGTCGTCGTGCCCTCGTGGGCGAAGGGGTTTCCCGGCCCAGCCTCCGGCGCGGGCGTCGCGCGGTCCGGCTCGAAGTTGCGCATCATCCTGCGGGCATACGGGATCGATGTGAGGCTCTTGACCGGCACGTCGAAGAACTCGGGGTCTCCGAGCCAGCGCGAACGGTCGGCGAACGCGCGCTTCATCGCCTCGGCGACGTGGTGGATGTACGCCGACGAATTCTGGCCCATGGAGCCGAGCGGGAAGGGCTCGAGCATGTGGAGCATCTGGATGAGAGCGATCCCGCCCGAACTGGACGGTGGCGCGGAGAGGACCTCGAAGGAACGGTACGAGCCGGAAACAGGCTCGCGCAGGATGGGCCGGTACCGAGCGAGGTCCTCGAGGGTGATGAGGCCGCCGTGTGACGTCATGTCTCGGGCCAGGGTGCGCGCGATCCGGCCTTCATAAAACGCGCGTGGGCCTTGCCGGGCGATGCTCGAAAGGGTCCTCGCGAGATCCTTTTGAACGAGGCGTTCGCCTTCCGCGAGGGGACGGTCGTCGTGATAGAAGATCGCCTTCGAGGCCGGATAGCGTTCGAGACGGCGCGAACCCCACTTGAGAGCCCTCCCCAGCCCGCGATCGATGATGAACCCCTCGTCGGCCAAACGGATGGCCGGCGCCAGGGCGCGCTCCAAGGGGATCGTGCCATACTTGCCGAGGGCCAACGCCAGGCCGGAGACCGTGGCCGGAACACCCACCGCGCGGTAAGTGCGTGTGCTCGCGCCGGGGATGACATCG
>JBHHZN010000179.1:0-5698 GCA_046758155.1 Acidobacteriota bacterium
TTGAAATCTACGGGGCCGGAACCGCCTCTGTCCGGTTCATCTGCGGGACTTTCGACATCCACGAGAAGCTGGAGGAAGCGCTCGCCCGCTTCCTCGGGACGCAGGCCGCGCTCACGTACGTCTCGTGCTGGAACGCCAACACGGGCCTGACGCCCACGTTCCTGAGTGAAGAGGACGTCATCATATCCGATGCGCTCAACCACGCCAGTGTCATCGACGGGATCCGGGCGACACCGGCCTCCCGGCGGGTCTTCAAGCACTCCGACATGTCGGATCTCGAGCACCACCTGAAGGACTCCTCCGGAGCACGCCACAGGCTCGTCTTCACCGATGGCGTGTTCTCGATGGAGGGCGACCTCGCCAACCTGCCGGACATCCTGGAGCTGGCAACTCGCTACGACGCGATCGTCGCCGTGGACGATTCGCACGCCACCGGCGTCATGGGCCCCTCGGGCCGAGGAACACCGGAGCACTTCGGCCTGCACGGGCAGATCGACATCATCACGTCCACGCTGGGCAAGGCGCTGGGAGGCGCCGCCGGAGGGTTCACCGCCGGTTCGGCGGCGCTGTGCGATTACCTGACACAGCGTTCCCGGCCGCAGCTTTTCTCCAACGCCCTGCCTCCCACCGTGGCGGCCTCGGCGCTGGCCGCCGTGGAGCTTCTCGAAAACCATCCGGAGCATGTGGAGCGGCTGCGAGACAACACCTCGTACTTCCGCGAGCAGCTGCTGGCCGCCGGGTTCAAACCCCTGCCGGGCCCGACACCGATCGTCCCGATCATCCTGGGAGAGACCTCCTTCGCCATCAAGATGAGCGAACGCCTTCTGGATCAGGGCGTCTTCGTGACCGGGTTCGGCTACCCGGTCGTTCCGAAGGGACAGGCGCGGATCCGCTGCCAGGTCTCGGCGGCCCATTCCCGCGAGGACCTCGATTTCGCCCTCCGGGCGATGAAGAAGGTCGGAGCCGAGCTGGGAGTGCTCGGGGGGGGATGATCCGCCCGTCCGGCGCCGCGTCTCGACGCCTGGGCCGCATCGCGTGGAGAGCGTCTCGACCGGGCGGTCCGCCTGAAACGAGGGCGCCCCTGAACGCCCACGTTTTTTCTGGCTAATGGTACAAAGTTTGCTAAAATGGAGTATTCACTCCGCCGGCCGGGGCGGCCGCGCGCAAGCGGCCGGACGCGATGTGGGACATGACCAGACGGTTGGAGAACCAAGATGACAAGCAGTAGGCTCGCCGAAGCATTTCTGGAACGGGCTCGGGCTCGCCTGGCGGCGCTCGATGCCCTGCGTGATGAGGCGGATTATTCCGATGTCGCCCGGGAAGCGCGCGACATCGCCGATCTGTGCTTCCGGGGGATGCTCCGCGTCCGCGGCATCGAGGTCACCCGCTGGCGGGACGCCGGCGACGTGCTCGAGGAGAATATCGACCGGTTCCCCACGGATATCAGCGCGCACCGGGATCGCTTGATGAAGATCTACAGGTCGCTCGCCGCGGCCAGGGATTCCCCCCCCCCCACGCCACAGGCCCCCGCGGTGAACAATCCGGCTATCCTCGCCACCGACCAGGCCATCGCCGACGTGGAGTGGATCCTCAAGATCGCCCGGCTGACCGTGGACATCCTCGGGCACCATGGGGCTCCGGTGGGCCAGGCGCACTGATCCTCTCACCCGGCGTCCACCCGAGCGGCTGTCTTACGGGGGCGGCTCGCCGCGCCGCACGGCGATCATCTGCGCCAGGATGCTCACGGCGATCTCGCCGGGGGACTCCGCGCCGATGCTCAACCCGATCGGGGCATGGACGCGAGCCAGGTCCTCCTCGCGCGCGCCACGCTGCTTGAGCCGATCCCACAGGATCGCCACCTTCCGGCGCGATCCGATCATCCCGATATAGCATGCCCTCGTGCGGATGGCTTGCTCGACAATCGGCTCATCATACTGGTGTCCCCGCGTGACCGCGGCGATATAGGAGTTCCCGTCGATCGGCAGGCCCTCCAGCGCGGTGGCCATCGGTCGCGCCAGCGTGCGGTCGGCGTCGGGGAAGCGCTCGGGGTTGGCGAACGCCGGCCGGTCATCGATCACGACCACCCGGAACCCGGCCGTGTGGGCGACCTGGGCGATGGCAAGCGAGACGTGTCCTCCTCCGCACAGGTAGAGCATCGGCGGCACCGACACGCTTTCCAGGAAGATCAGAGGGTGACTTCGTCCGGACGGTTCGGGGGGGGATACCAGCTTGCTGCGATCCTGGCCGAGGATGCTCCGGGCCTCCTCGAGGGCCTGCTCCACCAGCGGCCCCGGCGCCGACTCGGGGCCCAACACTCCCTGCCCCCCCTGAACCCCCTTCCACCTCACGAGTCCCTTGCCCAGGATCCTCACGGTACGGGGTCCCGAGACAGGATCGGTCCCGGCGGTCTCCTCGAGGACCGTTGCCAGGACCGCTTCCTCCCGCCGCTCGATCACCTGGATGGCTTCGCGATAGATCGCCGCGGCCCCCGCGGAGGCCGGATCGATCGGCTCGATGAGCATCCGGACGGTTCCACCGCAGTTGAGCCCTTCCGCGCCGGCCTTCGATTCCGTCAGGGTGAAGCGCTCGAAGCACGCCTGGCCGGAACGGATCGCGAGGCGACTCATCGCGTGGACCTCCGCCTCCAGACAGCCTCCGCCCACGGTGCCGGACTGTGTTCCGTCGGCGTGGACCAGCATCTTCGCGCGGCGCGACATGGGAAGAGATCCACTCGAGGAGATGATGCTCACGAGCGCCCCGTTCTCCCCTCGCGATACCAGGCGAACGATCTGTTCGAGGACTTCTCTCATCGCGGAACCAAGCGGAGGTCGCCGCACCACGCCGCGCGCCGACCGGTGCAATCGGCCGAATGGTTGCGGCTTTTCGAGCGACTTACCGGCCGCGCGCAACCAGTGCTAGGATAGCCGTCCGGATGTGGACGGCTCCGGATCGAGCTCGGAGCTATCGACAGGGTCACGAAGCATCTCGCCACCCGGCCACGGCCGGAACAAGAGCTTGAGGGGGTTCGGCTTCACCGGAGCGCTCTGAACTCAGCCTCCTGCAACCACAGCGGTCCTGACTCTCCCCTCCACCAGGATCGTCGTGCCGAGCCCCCTCACTTCGTTTTTCCATCCGCGACGGCCAGCGGGAGATCGTCCTGGATCAGCTTGCGCTTGCCGCCAGGGCTGTTCGGATCTTCGGGAACTATCCAGACGAAGCGTTTCATGCCGTTGGCCGGATTGAAGTTGAAGCGCGCCCGATGATGGAGCCTGTTCGATGCCGTGAAGTGTCGGGAGGTCGGCGTGTCGTGCAGGCTGTCGAAGAAATCCAGCTGGAAGGGCCTCTGGTCGCCGGCCTGCTTGAACATGTACTCGACCACCGAGACGTACACATCCTTGTTCTTGACCTGGTCGGGCTGCACGTACACCGTGAAGACCGGACCGAGCGCAGCCACGATCTTCCATGACGGGGCAGATGCTGCCAGCATGAGCAGGGCGGCCCCCGCAACCCTCACAACGGACATGGCATCCTCGTCGAACAGGTGTGCGGACATCCTAGCACAGTCCGCCGGGCCGAGATCGCGCTCCCTCAGCACCGGGCGAGGGCCGCGTCGATGACGTCCAGGCCATGATCGAGGTCCCGCCGGGAGATGATCAGCGGCGGGAGCACGTACAGGCACCGGCCGCGGGCCAGCAGGTGGACCCCCTGCTCGAACGCCGCCCGCTTGAGTCCCTGCACGTCGACCTCCGCGTCCAGCTCCAGGCAGCCGTAAAGACCCACGCCGCGGGCGTCGACGACCGCGGCATGGCTCCGCCTCATCCGTTCGAGCCGATCCATCATGTGCCTGCCGAGCGCCTCGGCGCGCCCCACCAACCCCTCCTCGTGCAGAGCCTCCAGGTTCCCGAGCGCCGCGGCCAGTGACACCGGATGCGCCGTGTGTGTCATGCCGGTGGCCAGCTCACGGTCATCGAAGCAGCGAGCCACCCGATCGGAGACGGCCACGCAGCCCAGCGGGGCGTGGCCGGAGGTGATCCCCTTGCCCAGCGCCATCAGGTCCGGCACGACATCGTAATGCTCGGCGGCAAACCATCGGCCCGTCCGCCCGAAGCCGGTCAAAACTTCATCCAGGATCAGGAGGATCCCGTGCCTGTCGCAGATGCCGCGAATTCCCCGGTAGTAATCGAGGGGGGGAAGGTACCCCGCCGTCGTTCCGGGGATGGTCTCCATCAGGATGGCGGCGATCGTCTCCGGACCCGCGCGCCGCACGGTCTCGCCCACGTGCTCGACGCAAGGCCGATCACAGACGCTCGGCGATGTCTCCCAGGGGCAACGATGGCAGGACGGTTCCCGCACGCGGTGGATCCCCGGCAGGCCCGGACGGAACGCCTCGGCGCGCGGGTCGTCGGAAAACGACAGCGCGCCGAGCGTGGCGCCGTGGTAGGAGTTGACGCGACAGACGATGCTCGCCCGGCCGGTCGCCAAGCGCGCGATCTTGACCGCATGCTCGACGGCGTCGGCTCCCCCGAGGGTGAACAGGAACCGGTCCAGGCCCGGCGGTGTCACTCGCGCCAGCCGTCGTGCCGTCTTCTCGCGGATGCCGCTCTCCATGAACGGGGCGGCCACGGCCAGCCTGTCGAGTTGCCCGCGTATCGCGTCGAGGATGCGCGGATGGTTGTGGCCCGCGCCGGCATTCGCCGCCGCCGACGCCATGTCGAGGTACCGCCTGCCTCCGTCGTCCCAGAACCAGGCCCCCTTTCCTCCGGCCAGGGGAAACGGCACGAACCGCCGCTGGGCCGTCCAGGTATACAGCGCGTGCGGGCGGGGCGATTCCGACATGAGTCTCTCTCCTCAGCGTGCCGCGCAGTATACGCCAAGCGATCTATACTGGGCCGGAGACGGAGTGACAGCCTCGTGACCGAGGATTCATCGAGGAGACGGCATGAAGGAGATCGTGGCAGGGATCCACGCCTGGTCGGTCTTCAATAACGAGAAGAAGATCGACTTCAACGGCCATTTGGTCGCCAACGATGAGGGGTGCGTGCTGATCGATCCTCCCGAGATGAGCGAGGAGGAACTCCGCATGGCCGAGGAAATCGGTCCTCCGGGCCTCATCGTGATCACGAACCGCCATCATACGCGGGCCGCCATGGAGCTCGCCGCTCGCTGGAAAATCCGCATCCTGATGCATGAGGACGACGCGCAGGAGATCCTCGACGACGTGCGTCTAGGCGGAATCTACAGGGACGGCGACCGCCTCACGGCGGGCCTGCTGGTCGTGACGTTGCCCGACCAGAAATCACCCGGCGAGTCCGCTCTCATCTGCAAGAAATCCGACGCGGTCATCCTCGGCGACGCGCTCATCGGTACGCCGTCCGGAAAGGTGCGGATGCTGCCTGAAGAAAAATACGCCGATGTCTACCGCGCACGCGCCGGCCTGCGCCGGCTGCTGGACCATCCGTTCGACGCCGTCTTGCTGGGTGACGGCGTCTCGCCCGTGAAGGGAGGCCGGCGCGTCCTGGAGGAGTTCCTCGGCGCCGCCTGACGGGCCGCTCGGCCCCGGGCGGAGGCGATCAGGCTGCGGCCGAGGCCGCCTGCAGCCCGGCGGCGATGGGGCGCAGCAGCTCGGGCCGCTTCAGGTAATAGGCGAGCGAGAACGCCCGGCGTGAAAACGTGCTCCCACAGCGGTGGCAGCGAAACC
>JBHHZN010000180.1:0-5673 GCA_046758155.1 Acidobacteriota bacterium
GGATGGCACGTTCCCGAGGGGTCGCTGGTGCTGGGAATTCCCGGCCGGGTGGTCCGCCGGCTGAACGAGGAGGATCTGGAGCGCGTCCGGACGAGCTGGACGGCCTACGTCCGGTACGCCGCCGTGCACAAGCGGCAAGAGGCCGCCCGCGGCCGGACGCTGCCGGAGGCGAGGACATGATCGACTGGGGCGCGATGGGCAGAAAGATCGAAGCGGCGCTGGCCGAGAAAAAGAGCATCGTCCTGGCCACGCATGTGAACGCCGACGGCGACGGCCTGGGCTCGGAAATCGGTCTTTACTTTTTCCTGAAAGATCGCGGCCATGATGTCGTGATGATCAACAACGATCCGGTGCCCCGCAAGTACGCCTTCCTGCGCGGCAGCGATGCGGTCAAGGTGTACGATCCGGACGTCGACGCGCGTCGGCTCCGGCAGGCCGGTCTGTTCTTCGTGCTCGACAACTCGAGCCCGGAGCGTCTCGGACGGCTCCTGCCGGATCTGAAGGCCTCACACGCGTACAAGATCTGCATCGATCACCATGCCGAGAGTGATCCGTTCTGGGATCTGAATTGTGTCGATGCGAGCGCCTCCGCCTCGGGTCAGCTCGTATATCAGGCGATCCGCGCGCTGGAGGGGACGGTTTCGCCCGAGATCGCCGAAGCACTTTACGTTTCGTTCGTCACGGACACGGGTCACTTTCGCTTCCCGAAAACGACTCCCGCTGTGCATCGCATCGTCGCCGATCTTCTGGAACTGGGCTCCATCGACCCGTATCAAGTCTATCGCGCGGTGTTCGAGGGGGCTCAGCCCGGGCTGAACCGCCTGATAGGCTACGCGCTGTCGGACACGCATTACGAGTACGGCGGGAAATTCGCCTGGGCGCAGTTGACGCAGGATCAACTACGGCGGTGCGACGGGTTCGATGAGGACACCGGGGACCTGGTGAACATGCTTCTCAGCGTCGAGGGGGTGGAGGCCGCCGCTGTTTTCAAGGAACTGCCCGATGGGGCGACCAAGGTGAGCCTCCGGTCGCGGGGCGACGTGGACGTCAACATCCTCGCGTCGCGTTTCGGTGGAGGAGGCCACAAGAACGCCGCGGGGATCCTGATGGCGCGACCGTTGGCCGAGGGCGTTCGCGACGTGGTGAACGGGATGCGGAACCTCCTGCAGTCTTCATGATGAAGATCGGGATCCTCCTGTCGGGGTGCGGATTCTACGACGGGACGGATGTCGCCGAGGCGGTGCTCGCGGCGCTGGCGCTGGAGCGCCGGGGAGTCAACGCTGTATACCTGTGCCCCGACGTTCCGCTGATGCACACGGTGGACCATCTCAGCGGTTCCACCGTCGAGGGCGACCGCCGGCAGGTCGCCGCCGAGGCGGCCCGCATCGCCCGAGGGCGTGTGCGATTCCTGCAGGAACAGGTCGGGGGCGAACTGATGGGCCTGATCATCCCCGGGGGGCAAGGAGCGGTGAAGAACCTCATGACGAATTTCGGCCGGATCGGAAAACCGCACGAGGTCCTACCGGTCGTGCGGGAGCTGCTCGACGATCTGGTCGGGCGCAAGTCCCCGATCGGGTCGATCAGCCTGGGGCGGGCCATCGTCCAGTCCTTCCTCGGCGAGTCGCTTTCTGAGGAGGATATGGCGATGGCCTCGAGGGAGATCCTGGTCGATGAGCGAAGGCGTCTGAGCTTCACGCCGGGGTTCCTCAGTGGCGGCTCGTTGTCGGATGTGGGCACAGGCATCGAGAGACTGGCGGAGTCGGTGATCGGGATGTCGCAGGCCGGTCTGACGGTGCTCCAGTAGGTGGCCGCGTGCTGATCGGCGTCAAATTATTCGCCTCCTACAGGGAGCTGATAGGAGAGGAGGAACTCCAGCTCGAGCTGGAAGAGGGGAGCACGGTCGGCGAGGCTCTGCGGTTGATCAAGGAGCACTACCCGGTGCTTGCCGAGCAGGGCTATTCGCCGATGACGGCCTGCAACCTCAAGCATGTCAGCAAGCAGCACTGCTTGTCGGATGGCGATGAGCTGGCGATTTTCCCCCCGGTCAGCGGGGGTTGAGCTGGTCGATCGCCGGGGCCCGCGTGGGCCGCGGCGTCCTGGCCGTCCTGGCCGTGGCGAGACGGCGGTAAACGGGGAGTGGCCTCGATGGCCGACATCATCCGGGTGACATCCGAGCCGATCGACGTCCAGGCCCTCGTGGAGGATCTCCGGCGCCCGTCCTGCGGCGCCATCGCGTCGTTTGTCGGTGTCGTGCGCGATCACAATCGGGGCCGGCGGGTGCGGTATTTGATCTACCAGTCCTATGCGCCGATGGCCGAGCGCGAGATGGCCGCGATCGCCCGGGAGACTCACCGCCGATGGAGTATCGAAGCGCTGGCGCTCGTCCACAGGACGGGACGGCTCGCCGTGGGCGAGGTCGCCGTGGCCGTCATCGTGGTGGCTGGACATCGCCGGGAGGCGCTGGCGGCTTGCTCGTTCGGGATCGAACGGATCAAGCGGGATGTGCCGATCTGGAAGAAGGAGTTCGGCGCATCGGGATCGCACTGGATCCACGACGATCCCGAGGCGGGCCCGCCGCCGGAGGAAGGGGCGTGACGGGACGGGGGGCTTCGGGGGGAACCGGTACCGCGGCGATGGACGGCGATTGACTCGAATGATCCGGCTTGCTACGGTGGCCCTCCGCCGGTGAGGGGCCGGATCTAAACGCACGGGGAATCTTTCGCGCGGCACGGGTGTCTGTAAGGTTGAAGGGACCGGAATGAGTGTGCACCCTCGTGACGGCGCCGCCGCCGGGGAGGTCGCGGGTCGCAGGGGCCGTCGTTGACAGTTCCCGAGGGGATGAGTAGACTGTGTCGCTTCCGACAATGTCGCCTTCATCAATCAAATGTGGCATGTCCCCCAGTCGCTATGCCGGAGAAAAGGCTGCTTCATGAATTCGGTCATACGCTCCCTCGTCGGCCGTATGGGTCGGATGAGTTGCGCCCGGACACCCCTCCTGGCATGCCTGCTGAGCGTGGGGTTGGCCCTGAGCATCGTGGGCTGCACGAACATCAATATCCGGCTGGCGATGAACAGGGGGGTCAATCTCTTCAAGGCCGAGGAGTACGAGCAGGCCGCCGAGTCCTTCAAGCGGGCCATCCGCATGGACCCGACCTACGCAGAAGCCTTCCTGGACCTCGGCCTGACTTACATGGAATTGTACGAACCCGGTTCGACCCATCCGAAGGATATGCGGTACGTGGATGGGGCCATCGAATCCTTCAAGAGGTACATCCGGCTCGACCCGGATAACATGAAGGTGCGCGATTACCTGATCAACATCTGCAGCGTGTCGGGCAGGATGCAGGAGGCGATCGATTTCTTCCTCGAGGATTACAACGAGGACCACCCCGACCTGAGATTGGTCAAGATGATCGCGTGGCTGTATCACCGCGGCGGGGAGACCAACAAGGCGATCGAATGGTTCGAAAAAGCCGCGGCGCTCGACCCGGACAATCCGGAAGCGTACTATTCGGTTGGCGTTTCCTGCTGGGGCCATTCCTACAACACCCCGTACCTGGAGTACGAGGAACGCATGGCGATTCTCGACAAGGGGTTGGAGGCATTCACCAAGGCACGCGAGCTGAAACCCGATTACGTGGCGGCGATCACGTACGAAAACCTCATCTACCGGGAGAAGGCCAAGTACGATATCAGCCCGGCGCAATCCGCGAAGTGGCGCATCAAAGCCGACACCTTGTTACAGAAGGCGATGCAGCTGCAGAACGCGGCGCTGGCCGCCCAGGCTGCCGAGACGGGCGGCGGGCAGGCTCCATCGCCCGCGGCCGCCGGCGGCGAATAGAGGATCACGGGAACCATGTTCGACACCTTGATGGACAGCCGCCCTGACAAGCCCAAGAAGGGATGGCGCGAGGTCTACATGTCGACCGGCTCGATCATCGCGCACGCGTTGATCATGTTCACCTTGATCGCGGCTTCCTACTTGCAGGTTGAGGCGCTTCCCGAACCGACCATCAATGTTTCGCTCGTCTCGGCGCCTCCGCCGCCCCCACCGCCTCCGCCGCCCCCACCGCCTCCGCCGGCCTCGGGCGTCAAGAAGCCGAAGATCGAGAAGGTCAAGGAGCCCGAGATCATCCCGGAAGAGATCCCCGACATCGTGCAGCCGCAGGAGGTCCCCGCGGAGATCCCCGAGGCGGAGTCGGACCTGGGGGAGGAAGGCGTCGAGGGGGGAGTGGTCGGCGGAGTGCCCGGAGGCGTCCCGGGGGGAGTCGTGGGGGGCGTCGTGGGCGGTGTCATCGGGGGCGTCCTGGGCGGGGTCCCGGGAGGAGTGCTGGGTGGCCTGCCGGGAGGTGACCAGTCGATCTACCTCACGGGCGATGTCCGGCCTCCCGAACGGACCGTCTTCGTCCAGCCCGAATATCCGGAGGTGGCGCGCAAGGCGCGGGCCGAGGGGAAGGTTATCCTGGAGATCGTCGTGGGTCGGACCGGGGACGTGGAGAGCGTGAAAGTCCTCAAGTCAAATCCGCTGTTCAATCAGGTCGCCGTGGAGGCGGTGAAGAAATGGAAGTACCAGCCGGCCCTCCAGAGTGGGCGGCCGGTCAAGGTGTTCCTGACCGTCATCGTGGAGTTCAATCTCAAGTAGCCAACTGATGGGTTTCATCACCGGCTGAGGAGTCAACACAATGGAAGGTGGTTTTGATTTCATCGGAATGTGGCACCAGATGGGGATTCCCGCCAAGGGTGTCGCTCTCTTCCTTTTCATCCTGTCCATATGGTCCATCGCGGTCATGATCGAGCGGTCCATGACGTACCGGGCGGCTGTCAAGCAATCGACCGCCTTCGTGCCATTGGTCATGAAGCACCTGCGCAACAATGAGTTGCAGGAGGCCGTGGATCTGTCCAAAAAGTACCCGAAGTCGCATCTGTCCAAGGTGATCTCGGCGGGCCTCCAGGAATTTCTCAACGAGAAGGACGGCGGTGCCACCATCGACGTGGTCGAGGCGGTGCACCGGGCGCTGGATCGTTCGGCGGCCATGACCAGCGCGGAGTTGAAGGCCAAGCTCGGCGGGCTCGGCACGATCGGGTCGACCGCGCCATTCATCGGCCTGTTCGGCACCGTTCTCGGCGTCATCAACGCCTTCCAGGGCATGGCGGCGTCCGGCTCCGGCGGGCTCGGCTCGGTCTCCGCCGGCATCGCCGAGGCTCTGGTCGAGACGGCCTTCGGGCTGTTCGTGGCCATCCCCGCGGTCATGGTGTACAACTATTTCCAGGGCCGGATCGATCGTTTCGAGGTCGAGATGAGCAACTCCACGTCGGAGATGGTCGACTACTTCCTCAAGCAGCGCCAGCTGGCATCCAGCTAGGCGCCGGCGAGGCGGGAGAAACATCATGGGAATGTCCACCGGGGGTGGGGACAAGATCAAGTCCGAGATCAACGTCACGCCTCTCGTCGACGTTGTCCTGGTCCTTCTCATCATCTTCATGGTGGTCACGCCGATGTTGCAGAAGGGAAGGCCCGTCCAGTTGCCGGAAACATCCAACCCCTCGGCCCTTCCCGAGGATGACACCGAGCTGCTGATCTCGGTGGCGTTCACGGGGCCGGGCAACCCCGTTTCGGTCTGGTTGGAGACCAAGCAGGTGAACCTGCCCGATCTGGAAGCCCAGCTCACCGAG
>JBHHZN010000181.1:0-5600 GCA_046758155.1 Acidobacteriota bacterium
GCGCCCGACGAGCTCGGGTATCATGCCGTACTCAACAAGGTCTTCCGGAGCCTGCGATGGGTGGGCCGTGGCCCGAGGCGTCGTTGAGTTGACTCAAGTGATTCAGGGAATTAGTCTTGCGTCAATCCGTCAATCATCCAGGGCCGGCCTCGCCGCGCGGTCGCCCGGGAAAAGGGAATCGGGACGGGCCGGCGGATCGGCCGGGGGCGAGGCGCGTGGTCGGCGCGAAGCCCGAGCGCGGGCGGGATGCCGGCTCCGAGAGGTAACAACCATGGCCCTGGGCGTGAATCGATCGACACGCATGCGAATCGCGTGGGCCTTGATCTGCCTGGCGGGATCGGCGGGAGGAGCGGCGGCCGGGGAAGGGGTTCTCGCCTCGCTCACCATCCACCCTCAGAGCCGCCTTCTGCGGATCGATCTGCGGGCGGCGGACGCGATGGGCGAGTACACTCTCAGCCGGGAGGGTCCCCCGGAGAGCAGGAATCTCGTCCTGAGGCTCCCGGGCTTCACGAGCCTGGTGCCCGCGACAGTCGATGCCGGTGATTACCTGCTGCCGATCGCCGTCACCGCCGAAAGCGGAAAGGATGGCGGGGCGTTCTTGAAGGTCGTTTTCGGTTCGGTGGGCGATTCGCTCGTGCAGATCGCGCAGAAGGGCTCCCTGCTGAGCCTGATCGTCATCGCTCCTCCCACGCGTGCCGATATCAAGAATGCCTACCATATCGGCGTCAACGACACGCTCCAGGTCGATGTGTTCGGACATGACGACCTGAACAAGACCTTGAAGGTGTCCCCGCGTGGCCTGATCAATTTTCCCTTGATCGGAAACGTCCATGCCGAAGGTAAGACGGTGGATGAGGTCGCCGAGGAGATCACACGGCGTTTGGGAGAGAACTTCCTGCGAGATCCTCACGTGACCGTCTCGGTCTGGGAGTATCTGAGCCAATGGGTCAACGTCATGGGGGATGTCGCGCAGCCGGGGCGCTATTACATGACAGGTCCGATGACGCTGATCGACGCGTTATCGGAGGCCGGAGGACTATCCGAGAACGCGGGAGGCGAGATCCTCGTCACCAGACGACCGGACCAGGTGGATCCGGAGTCGGCGGGCGAGGTCCTCAGGGTGGACATCGCCAAGCTGTTCTCCAGTGAGGGCAACACGCTGAACGTTCCCCTGCGCTCGGGCGATATCATTGACGTGAAGGGCAGACATTCCAGGAAGGCGCAAGAACCTTGAGGGACGTATATTCCGGATCGATGAGCGAGGAGCCGACTTCCGAACGGCAGGCGCACCTGCGCGATTACTGGCGCACCATATGGGTGGGCCGATGGACCATCGTCAGCGTCTTCGGGGTGGTCCTCGCCGTCGGCATCGCGGCGACGATCTTTCAGACGCGGATCTTCCGTGCGACGGCCACGCTGCAGATCAGTCCCCGCATGCAGCGAGTGGTGCGTGTCGATGACGTCTCGGAGATAGGTGCCGCCGGCCGCGGCTGGTCGGCCGAGGATCGCTACTTCAAGACCCAACTCGAGGTGCTCAAGAGCCGGGCGGTCGCCCAGCGGGCGTTCGATAAGCTCGGTTTGAAGGATCATCCGCTCTTCAGGACCGCGCGTGATCCGGTCGCCCGCTTCATGTCCAAGATTGAAGTCGAGCCCGTCCCCGACACCCTCATGGTGACCCTCTCGATCGAAGGGCCTGACCCGAACGATGTCGCGTCCTGGGTGAACGCGGTCGCGGACGGCTACGTGAACCGGAATATCGAACAGGCCAACCAGGCGACGCACGCCGCGATCCGGTCGCTGCTGGATCAGCTCGAGCCCTTGCGGGAGAACCTGGTGAAGCGAGAACATGAGAAGTTCGAGTACGCGCGTAAGAACGGGGTCTACATGCCGGAAACCCAGAAGACCTCCTACAAGGAGCGCATAGCCTCGCTCGAGAAGGACTTCACCGCCACCAAGCTGAAGAGGCTCGAGCTCGATGCGGTGTTCCAGCGTATCGAGGGGATCGAGAAGGAGCGGGGGGACTATTTCGTGATCCCCCAGGTGGCCAATGACCAGGTCCTGCGCGGCCTGGTGAAAGAGAAAGGCGAGCTCGAATCCGAGGCACGCAAGCTGCTCGTCACACTCAAGCCTGGCCATTTCAAGGTGCGGGAGACCCAGGCGGCCCTGGAGAAGGTGACACAGCGGATCAAGGCGGAAACGGAGCGTATCATCAGCGCGATTCGCACCGAATACTCTCTGGCGCGTGCGCGTGAGAAAAACCTCAAGAGCGAGATCCTACGAACCCAGAAGGAGGCACTCGCGTCCTCCGAGCGCGGGTCCACCTACGAGATCCTCAGCACCGAGTCGCAGGAGGCCAAGCGTGTCTATGATCTGGTGGCGCAGCGTGTCAAGGAGGTTGATCTCAACGCGAGCTTGTTACGCAACAACCTGACGATCCTGGAGCGGGCCATCCTCTCGACGACCCCGGTTCGACCTCGGCCTCTGATCAACCTGGCGGTTTCCGTTCTGATGGGGTTGGGCCTGGGGGTGGGAACGGTCTTCTTTCTGGAATACCTGGACAACACGATCCGCAGTGCGGATCAGCTCGATCGCGAGTTCGGACTGCGGGCCCTCGCGATCGTCCCCCGCCGGCGGCCGGAGGCCGAAGCGGCGGTCAGCGAGGCTTTCAGCGCTCTGCGGACAGGGGTTCAGTTCTCCAGCATGAATCGGGCCCGGCGCGTTCTGCTCGTGACCAGTGCCGGTCCCCAGGAGGGCAAGACGCTCACGGCGTTGATGCTGGCGCGGGCCATGGCGAGGGCGGGGGAGAAGGTCTGCTTGATCGATTGTGATCTGCGCCGTCCCGTGTTACACGAGCAGTTCAACACACGCGCCGAGCCGGGGTTGACCAACTACCTGTCGATTGGCGGTGGGGCACCGGCGATCACGGGCATCATCCGTGATAACGGGGCGGGCGAACCTGCTCTGATAGCCTCCGGTCCGTTGCCGGCCAGTCCCGCCGAGCTGTTCGCGTCCGAGAGGTTCGTGGAACTCATCAAGAAGCTCAAGGCGGACCACGACTGGGTGGTCATCGATTCCCCCCCGGCCGCGGGCTTGACCGACAGCGTGCTGCTGGCCGCCCAGTCCGACATGGTCATCATCGTCACCCGTCAAGGCCGCACCGACAGGGATGTGCTCCGGCGGGCGCTGGATGTCGTGCGGACCGCCAACCCGAACATCATCGGGGCCGTCCTCAATGATGTCGACCTGAGACGATCCGAGAACCGCGGCCTGTACTACTCCCGGGATGGACGGGTCGCCCGCAAACCGGTGGGAGCGGCGCGGCCCGACCGGCGACCGGCGGCCCTGTAAATGCGTAACGTCGTCCGGTTCTGTGCGGCGTGCACCGCGGCGACCATCCTTCTGGCTGTTTGCTTCGCCGGGAGCAGAGACTGGGTCGGTGTCTGGACCTATGACCTCTGCCACGAAGATCGCAAACCCGGACACGAGCAGGGTGCATACTGCCGTGAGGGGAAGGACCGGATCCGCGTGAAGAGGGGGAGCGCCGGCAAGTACGACATCGTTCTCTGCCCGGCCGACCCATGGGGGGAAAGGGATCTGAGGGTGGAGGAGGCCGGGCGAAAGATAATGTTTCACACGAAGGATGGGCTAGAAGTCTACATGGTAATGGGGGAAACTGGTTCCCATTACCGCGGGGTCTTCCGGACCACCGATGGTCATGTGGGACGTATCTGGGGCCGTCGGGTCAACGGGTGCCGCTAGGAAGGCCTGCCGGAGATCCCCCGGCGCTCGGTCGCCCGGCCGGCTCCGTCGCGCCTCGTCCCCCGGGCCCATCGTCCGCCTGGGTGAAGCGAAGCGTTTCTGATCCCCCCGGACCAAGAATTGTCATGCTAGGGGGCGCGGCGGCGGATCGCGGCCGGCTTCGATCGGCTCGGTCGAACCGAGCCGGGGATGACCCGATGAGCCGGCAGCGGGCGACGTCTCCGCCGGAGGCCCGGCGGGGCCGGCCATGACCGGGGAGCGTCTTCGCAGCACGATCCAGTGGGCGGGGCTCGTCTCGGCGCCTGTGCTGGCGGGCCTGGCCTACCTGGTTCTACCGGTCGATGGGGGACAGGCGGCCGCCGGCGTTGCAGATGGATTGTCGTACTCCGCCCGGATCACGGCTGCGATCGGTGTGTGGATGGCGATCTGGTGGATCACCGAAGCGATCCCCGTTTATGCGACGGCTCTCATTCCGGTAGCCCTGTTACCGGTTGCGGGCGCCACGACGTTGAAGCAGGCGGCCGGTCCGTACGCGCACGAGCTCATCTTCTTGTTCATGGGCGGATTCATCCTGGCCCTCTCGGTGCAGCGATGGGGTCTGCACCGCCGCGTGGCGCTGGCGGCCCTGCGGATGGTGGGCTCACGTCCTGCCAACGTGGTCGGTGGGTTCATGCTGGCGACAGGCTTCATCAGCATGTGGGTTACCAACACCGCCACGTCCATCATGATGCTGCCGATTGCCCTGAGCGTGATCGACGTTGTTGGAGGGGATCGGTCGGGGTCATCGGATGAGAACAAGCCAGGGCGGTCCGTCGACCCGCTGGCGGAGCGGTTTCCCGTCTGCCTGCTGCTCGGCGTGGCGTACGCGGCGACGATCGGCGGGGTCGGAACTCTCATCGGTACGGCGCCCAACCTCTTCCTGGCCTCGTACGTCAAGGACGAACTCGGCGTCGAGATCAGCTTCATCCGCTGGATGGGAATCGGCATCCCGGTCGTCGTGATTTTCCTGCCGATCACATGGCTGCTGCTGACCAAGATGTTGTACCCGCTCGGCAGGGGAGCGATAGAGGCGAAGAAGGACCTGTCCCGGCGGGCGTATCGCGACCTCGGGCCGATGAGCCGCGGGGAGCGGGCGACCCTGACGGTTTTCGTGATAACGGCGCTGTTGTGGGTCGTCCGTCCCGTGCTCATGACCTTATCCTGGGCGGGTATGGCGCCATTCGCGGGGCTCTCGGACCCGGGCATCGCGATCCTGGGCGCCTTGGCCCTGTTTGTCATCCCGGTGGACGCACGCCGGCGCGTCTTCGTTATGGATTGGCGGACCGTCACCGCCTTGCCCTGGGGTATCCTGGTCCTGTTCGGAGGCGGGCTGAGCCTCGCCGCGGCCATCGGCGCCAACGGGGTGGGGGAATGGATCGGCCGCCGGGTCGGCGCTCTGGCCGGTTTGCCACCGCTCGTGCTCGTGACCCTCGTGGTGACGCTCGTGATCTTCCTGACCGAATTGACCAGCAACACGGCCTCGACGGCCACGCTCGTTCCGATCCTGGCGGCGCTGGCCCCGGGGCTGGGTATCAGCCCGTTCCTGATGATCGTTCCCGCCACCATCGCGGCGAGTTGTGCGTTCATGCTGCCGGTGGCGACACCGCCCAACGCGGTCGTGTTCAGCTCAGGAAGAATCAGGATAGGGCAGATGAGCCGCGCCGGCTTGTGGCTCAACTTCGTGGGGATCATCCTCATCACGGCTCTGGCTTACACGGTCATGATCCCCCTGCTGGCCGATATCGCCGAGGGGTAGAGCCATGGGATCCCGGGGCTCTCGGTGGAGGCGATGGAGGTGTTCC
>JBHHZN010000182.1:0-5592 GCA_046758155.1 Acidobacteriota bacterium
GCAGTCGGTGCACGAACATGTCGGGCAGCAGCGGCAGCGCCGCCTCGCTCGCGACGCTGGCTGCCCCTCCGGAGGAGGGCAGAAAGGTGGCCGGGGATGCCTGGGCGTAGGCCGCGCCGGGGCCGACGACTCGAGGGGCCGTCCTCGCGACCGGGGCGCGTTCGCCTCCGGTGGCCGTGGCCGGCGGGAGCCTGCCCGCCCGGCGTGAGCGAACACCGGCGCCCCGGCGCAGACCGGGAGGTGCTTCGCGAGGATGGCGGTGGAGGTCGGGGTTCAATCGGTCGTTTGGCCGGTCGAGCGGAACACGATGTCCCACAGCGTGCTGCTGACGCCGTAGTTGTGGGAGGGGTCTCGGTAGTGATGCCGCATGTGGTGCTGTTTCAGAAGGAGCCACGCCGGATGGGTGAGAGGCGCATGATGCAGCGCGTAATGTATCATGTCGTAGATCAGGTACCCTGTGAGAAACCCTGACGACACCGAGAAGAAGAGGGCCCCGGGCCCCAGCGCCGCGCGGAAGAGCCCGATGAACGGGCAGGCCAGGATCACCGCGACCCACGGCGGCATCACGAGCCGCCTGGAGTCCTTGGGGTAATCGTGATGAACGCCGTGCATCAGGTAATGCAGACGACGCAGCGGCCCGAGGGAGGGCTCGAAATGAAACACGAAGCGGTGAAGGATGTACTCGGCGATCGTCCACAGGGCGAGCCCGGCGGCCAGGCCCGCGAGGGTGACGAGGGGCCGTCCCTCGGCACGGCCCAAGGCTTGCGCGAGGCTGTACGCGATGACCGGCAGCCAGAACAGCGGAACAATGTACCAGCGCACCCGGGTGAGAGCATCCAGCAGCAGGTTTTTGAACAGGGGAACCGATCGATCCTCGTTCGACACGACCAACCTCGCCATCATCTTCCCGGACATCGATTCCCCGCCTCCGGGATCCTCCTCGGCGCCGGGCCGCGGGGTCCCTCGCGAATGCTCCACCATTTTAGCGCACGGTCGGGGGGAGGCGCCCGGTCCCGGGCACGGATGGTCCGGTAGTGGAACGGTTCTGGTCGCTCATCAGCCGCGAGGCCTCGCGGCGTCCCTTCGCCTGGCTCACGGCCGTTCTGGCCATCTCGATCCCGGCGTTCCTGCAGGTGAGACACCTCGGCCTCGACACGAACCTCAAGCGCCTGCTCCCGAAACACAGCGCCTCGGTTCGCTGGGACCGTGAACTGGAAAAGAGCGTCGGCGACGGAGGATACTTCAGCATCCTGGTCGAGGGGAGGGATCCTGAGGTCCTCCGGCGGGCGATCGAGACGATCGCCTCCGAGGTGAGCTCCTTGCCCGGCGTGCAATCGGTCGAATACCGCCGCCCGATCGATTTCATCAACCGCTACCGGTACATGCTCGTCCCGGAGCAGCTCCTGCGGGATTTTCAGGACGTCCTGGACGACTGGGAGATCGAGGTCAATCCATTCCTGGTGGACCTCGAGCCGGAGGGCGAGCTGGAGGGCTCCCCCGACGACGACCCGAACCGGTTGGACCGGCTGCTGCGTCACTACGCGAACATGGGCGAGTACCACAGCGACCCGGACGGTCGCGTGATGGGGATGATCGTGCGCACGCGCGAGGGCATCTCGAATCTCGCGAGCCTGCGGGTGCTGTACGGCCGGCTCTCGAGCATCGCCCGGGAGGTGGCCGGGAAGGCGGGCATCTGGTGGGGGATCAGCGGCAACCTGCGATCGCGGGTCGACGAGTTCGATCTGATCATATCGGATCTTCGCCGCGCCGGCGCCGTCTCGTTGGCGGGCATCCTGCTGGCGCTCACACTGGCGTTCCGGTCGATCCGGATCCTGCCCGTTCTGGTTCTGCCGCTGCTGGCCGGGCTGCTCTGGTCGTTCGCCCTCATCCCGAGCCTGGTGGGTGATCTGAACTCGATCACGGCGTTTCTGCTTCTCGTGCTGTTCGGCATGGGCATCGACTACTCCATCCACCTCGTCAGCCGGTTTCAGAAAGAGCTGCAAGACGGCGACCCCGAGCGGGCGCTGCGCGCCACGCTGCGCTCGACCGGCCGCTCGGTCCTGACGTCGGGGGCCACCACGGCGCTGGCTCTTTCGATCCTGGCGATCTCGGATTTCAGGGGGTTCGCCGACTTCGGCGTCGTCGGTGGGACCTCGACGGTCATCATCGTCCTCGCCATGCTGCTGGTCCTGCCCCCCGTCGTCATGGCCGGTCACAGGCTGGGGCTGGTCGCGCCGGACCGGGCCGATGCGTGGCGTTTCAGAGTGCCCGTTCCCGGCAGGGCTCTGACGGTCGTCACCGGGGGACTGGTCGCGCTCGCCGCCGTGCTGGCCGCCTCCGGATTGGAGTTCGACTACGACTTCACGAATCTGAAGGCGAAAGTCGAGGGGATGGAGGCGGTGCGGGAGCGGCACGAGAAGGTTTATCCCGCCACGTCGGCGCCGGCGGCTCTGTACGTTGCGCGCCACCTGGCCGCACTCGATCGCATGCTCGAGATCCTGGAGCGTACCCGCGATGCGACCGTCCGTCCGCACATCGGATCGTTCAATTCGATCCGCAACTTCGCCCCCGACGAGCGGCATTACGAGCAGCGCCTTCAGATCCTCGCCGAGATCAAGGAATCGCTTCACGGCCGATGGGTCCGGCGGATCGACGACCCGGACAAGCAGAAAGTGATCGACGACATCCTGGTGTTCAAACCTCCGGCCGCCCCTCCCCGCATCGCCGACGTGCCGGCCTCGATCAAGCGGCGGCTGATGGCCCGGGATGGATCCGGCGAGCTGATCCTCGGCGTGGACACCAACGGCCACAGCCGCGACGGTAGGATGGCGATGGCGTTCACCGCCGACCTTTACGACCTGCAGTTACCGGAAGGGATCCGTGGGCCCACGGGGGACAAGCCGGTTCTGGCCGAGATCCTCTGGCTGGTGACCTCCGAGAGCCCGTGGATCATCGGCCTGACGCTGCTCGGCATCACGGTGCTGGTCTGGATCGACCGCCGGTCGCTGGCGCAGACGGTCTGGGTCCTGACCCCGCTCGTGGCGGGAATGGTGTTGACGCTGGGCGCGCTGGTGGCCGCCGGCGGCAAGCTCAATTTCTTCAACATGGTCGTGCTCCCCGCGATCCTGGGAGTCGGCGTCGATCATGGGGTGCACTACTACCGGCGCTGGCACGAGCTGGGACAAGATACCCGTGATACACAGGAGGAGCTGTTCCTGCCGATCAGCGTCTGCTCGCTGACCACCATCATGGGTTATCTCGGGATGGTGCTGGCGCATCACCCCGGCCTGCGCTCGATCGGGATTCTCGCCGTTGTGGGGCTGACGGCGACCTGGTTCACGGCACTGGTCTTGCTGCCGGGCCTGCTGCTGTGGAGGCGGCGGCAGGCGGCGAAGCCGGGGAGTGAGCCGGCCGAGCGGCCCGCCGTGTCGGCCTCGTGATCTCTCGGCGGGGATCCCTCGTCACGATCCCTTGCAGTTCTCACACAGCAGGCCGTCGAGTTGCCTCGCGCGCCACCGGCGACGCAGTTCCTGGTAGGAGGGATCGTTCCAGATCTCCTTGAGAGACCGTTCGGCGCAGTTTCCGAGGATTTTCGACCGTTCCTGGTCCACGCAGCACATGATCATGTCGCCGTTGAACATCACCCAGGCGCGCCAAAAGGGGACCGGGCAGATCTGCACCACGTCCATCGGCCGGGCTCCCAGGGCCGCCGCCTCGATATCGGCCATCGCCCGATTGTCGAGCTTGCGGGCCTTGAACCCCACCTTGAGCTTCCTCCAGTACGCCCGCTCGTTGGATATGTTGTCCTCGACCGGACGGGTCAGCACGGTCCAGATGGAGATGCTGGGTGCCCGGCCTCGCAGGCGGTCACGCATGGCTATGAGCCGCAACACGTTACCCATCACCGTGTCGTACCTCAGCGGCCGCATGGCGGACTCGTACACGGCGGGGACGATCGAGTTGAAGCTGATGTTGACCTCATCGAGGTCACAGCGCAGAAGACGGTAGGCTCTTTCCTTCGTGAGAAGGCCGGCGTTGGTGATGATGCGCACGAGCGGCCGCCTGTGGGACCCGCGCTTGCGGGTGATGTATTCGATGCGTTCCTCGATCCGTCTGTCGACCAGCGGCTCGTTGAGAAGATAGGGATTGATCTGCCGCAGGCGTGGGAACGTCAGGGCCTCGTCGATCACCTTCTCGAACAGCTCCCGGCTCATGGCGCCGGTGAGCTTGTTCTGCTCCCGCCCGACTCCGCAGAATGTGCATCGGGCATTGCAGCCGCTCTGCGTCTGGATGTCGATCGAGTGCGGGTACGGCGGCGTGAACATCGTGAAGCGGAGCCACTTGAGGTATTCCACGAACGGGATCGTCGAGGCCGACGGGGAGTTGGGCATGATGATCTTGCTGGCGCCGTAGCGGATCCGGTATCGCAGCCGGCGCCACCGAGGCTGCCGCCTGGCCCGCTTCTCCGGGGATGCGGGGGCGCGCTCGCCCTGGGCCGCCCGATGCATCACGATCGGACTCCTTCGCCGCGGGCGTACCAGGCGGCCGCCATCCTTATCCCCTCGGCCGGGGGCACCAGCGCCTTGAAGCGCAGGCACGACTCGGCCTTGCGCGTCGAGCACACGAAGCTGCCCGCCGTGAGTTCCCTGTAGCGTGACCGGGTCAGCACCGGCGTGCGTCCCACCAGGTGGGCCAGGCCGGACAGCTCCGTGGCCAGCCTCAGGGCCGCCCGCGGAAGCCGGATGGGCCTGTAGGGACGCCCGAGAACCTGCGCCAGGCATCGCATGAACGCGTCCAGCGTCGTCGGCTCCTCGTGAGCGAGGAAGAAAACCTCGTAGAGCGCCTCGTCGGCCTTGCCCAGAAGCTCCAGCCCCCGGGCCAGGTCATCGACGTAGATCAACGAGTAGGCCGTCGCCGGGGCGGCCGGCAAGGGAAACAGTCCTCGCGACGCCATCCGGAACAACGGGCGGAATCCCCCGTCCCGGGGGCCGAACACCGCGCACGGGCGGGCGATCGTCCAGCGCAGCCCATCGATGCGGCGCACCTGGCCCTCCCCCCTCAGCTTGCTCACGCCGTAGTCGCTCACCGGCGCTTCGGGATCCTCCTCGCGGCGCGGACGGCGGGCCGTGCCGGGTCCCGCGGCCGCCAGGCTCGAAACGAGCACCAGCCTGGCCCCGGTGTCGCGGGCGGCCAGCCCCACCTGGGCGGCGGTCCGCACGTTGACCGCCTCGTAGCCGCCTCGGTTCCTGGCGCGCGTCACGCCGGCCAGGTGAAAGACGGTGTCCGCGTCCCGGAACGTCTCGACCAGGCGAGTTCTTTCGAGCACCGCGGGCACGCGCTCGACGCCGCCTGGCAGCGGCTTGGGAGAGCCGGTGCGTACCAGCGCCTTGACGCGCCAGCCGGCGCGCTGGAGGCACGAGCAGAGGTGCCAGCCGATGAATCCCGTCGCACCGGTCACGACCGCCGCGGGTGCCATCACAACTCCTTCTCGAACAGGCGATACGTCTTGTACCTCTCGGCGCCGGCGGCCCGGATGGCCTGGTTGACCGCGTGGTTGTCCTCGAGTGTCCAGGAACACTCTCCCGACGTGAA
>JBHHZN010000183.1:0-5590 GCA_046758155.1 Acidobacteriota bacterium
GTGCACGTAGACGTATAGCTCGCCGTCATCGTCGTCGAAGGAATGTCGGCCATACCGATTGTGGTAAGTCAGATAGGTCGTGCGCGCGGCCCCCCACTCCATCACGGCATCCAGATCGGTGGAATAGGTGGAATCGTAGCCGTCCTCGTCGCCGATCTGGTCGTCGATTGTCGTCGGGTTGAAGCAGTTCGTGTCGCCCATGTTCCCGCCGTTGGCGTCCTCGAGATCGAGATCGAAGTCGGCGAGGCCGGTGCCGGTGGCCGTCAGGGGACGCTGAAACACGGCCTGGGAGGAGCTCGCGTCCACGAGGATCTGAACCGGATCGCCTCCTCCCAGCGTCACCCGCCACACCAGCCGCGGCCCGGGCGCCATGCCGAACAGGGTCGGGTCGTAGATCATCAGAGGGCTTTCTCCGAGCACCGGGGCGCCGGGGCGGGACAGCTCGGTGCGGGCCACATCCGCGGCGGCGTCCGCGGTGATCGCCGGGACCGTGTCCAGAGTGATCGTCACCCGGTAGGCGTCGACCGGAGACAGGAGGGCCCCGGAGGCGAAAAAGATGTGGGCCGGTCCGCCCGTCGCGGAGTTCAGGACATGGACGGCCAGTTCCGCCCCGAACACGGGAAGCCCCTGGAACGTCTGGTAGAAGCGGACGAGTTCCATACCCGCCGGGTCGCCCGAATCTCGCAGCGGCAGGAGCTGCACGTCGGGGTGATCCTGGCGAAAGAGCGGCGCGTACTGGCTCAGGAAGTTCGTGGCCCGCTCCACGCCGGTCGCCCCCGTGGCCTCCACGTCGAAGGACAGGGTCACGGGGAAGCCCTCGTCGAAGCGCACCCGCACCGGCGTGGCGGATGCGGTGCGTAGGGCCTCGAGGGAGGCCACCTGGGGAGTCTGGAACCCGATCGCGGCGCGCTGACTCGAAGCCGCGCCCGCGGGGGGCGCGGGGCCTCCTGCCAGCAAGGACACGACCACCCCCAGGAACACCTTACACTGTACTGAAAAAGACGGAAAAGGCATACCGTTCCCTCCTCTCCACGGTTCCCTTCTGGTGATTCCAGGATGCGGCCTTTATTACATAAATACCATAAAATGTCAAGATCATATAATTACATATATATCAATACAGCCGGCCTGGATGCAGGCAACCTGTGGTTCCCGGGCTGGCGGGCATCGCCTCGCAGGGCGCGGCCCCGGCCCGTGAGGACACCGGCCACGTTCCCTCCGCGGCCCCATAGGACGGACTCTACCGTCAGAGCCGTTGATGTTTCTGTGGGCGAGTCCGTTCGAATCATCCGCGAGCTTCAGGGACTCAGCCGGAACGACTTGTCCGCGCGGACCGGGATTCCGCAGTTCACGATCTCCGCCATCGAAGACGATCGCGTGAATCTCGGTGTAGAGAAGGCCATGGTCATCGCACGATCCCTCCGTGGTCACCCGGTGGTTCTCGTTTTTCCGGGGTGGGACGTCCGTGCGGAATCGGCGGCATGACAGCGCCTCGAGGCTGTCGATCCATCATGTCACGAGCCTTGCTTCGGCAAGGCCCGCGCCAGTTACCGATCCGGCGACGGCCGGTCGGCGTGGGCGCCGGGGGCCGGGGGCCGGGGAGGATCGGGCGGTGGAGGAAGGCTCAGCACGATCGGACGGCCCTCGCGCAGTATCTTTATCTCCATCGGACGGGACGGTTTCTGTCGTATCAGGGCCATCCGGAGGTCGCCGATGACCCGCATCGGGATCCCTTCGGCCTCGATCAGCAGATCCCCTTCGGCCAGACCGGCCATCTGGGCCCGGCTGTCGTCCTGGACGGAGACGACGACGAGTCCAAGCCCGTGCGGGACACCCCACCGGGCCCGCGTCCCGTCGTCGAGCGTACGGATGCGCACGCCCAGGTGCGGTCGGCGGTGTAGGCGGGGAGCCCAGCGCGGCGGCCTCCGGGCGGGGGAATCGTCGCGTGAGCCCAGAACGACCGGCACCGTCATCGTCTCACCGTCGCGGAGAATGCGGAGTCGAACGGAAGAACCGGGCGGCAGGTGGGCGATGGTTTCCACGAGGGCCTCGGCGCTCTCCAGGGGTTGTTCGTCGACCGCCGTGATCCGGTCGCCCGCGCGCAGGCCGGCGTTGCCGGCGGGGCCTCCCGCGACGACGTGCGTCAGCGCCACCTCTCCTGGTTCCGGCGATTCGATGGTCACGCCGAGCCAGCCGCGGCGCACCGAGCCCGATGCGATGATCTGCCTGGTCACGTCGCGGACGGTGGCCGCCGGGACGGCGTAGCTGACCTCGCCGCCGGCGGAGCCGGGCGAGTACAGCGACTTGAGAGCCCGGAGCTGAACCAGCTCGGCTTCCTCCTCGCCCGGGCTGTCGGGGCGAGGATCCCAGCGGACCACGGAACGGCGGGGCGCGCGGGCGCCGAAGAGGAGGCCGACGAGGTATCCCTTCGCGTCGAGGACCGGGCCGCCGGCCGCCCCGGGCGCCGTGTAGGCGTTCAAGCGCAGGAATCTGCCGCGCCGCGACGGCCCTTGCTGGAATCCGGTCCCCGACACGGTGCCGACCGAGTACTGCGGTCCATCGGCGTGCGCGCAGCCGAGCGCCACGACGATCGATCCGACATTCACGTCGTCGACCGGCGCGATCGTGATGGGCTCCAGGTCGTCGGGCCGATCCACCGCGAGCACCGCCAGGCCCGAGTAGGAGTCGAGCCCGAGGAGACGTGCGGGCTGCTTGTCGCCGGAGCGGGGAACGATGATGATCTTGGACGCGCCGGACACGACCGAGGCGATCGTGACGATGTGACCTTTGCGGTCCAGGACGACACCGCTTCCGGTGCGCCGGGCGATCCTCCTGGCGACATCGCGGATCTGGATGTCCTCTCCCAGTCCGGCGAGCAGCTCGTCGAGGCGCGATCGCGCGATGACCGCCACGACCGACGGCTCGGCCGATGCGACCAGGCGGGTCAGCTCGCGCTCGAGCGCTTCGAGAGCGGGGAAGCGTTCCGTCTCCTCCGAGGCGACCGGCGCGGAGGGCCGTTTCCGTTCGCCGGCGGCGATGGGCGCCGGCCACGCGAGGGCGACCGCGAGCAGGCCGGCGAGAAGGGCGGCGCGGCCCTCGAGGCGTGTGGCCCGCATCAGAAGGAAGCCCTCATGACGGCGCTCTCGGTCGGGGGGGGGTCAAGCACGTACGTCACCGCGGGGATCCTCCCGTGGCGGATCCCGACGAGATCTTCCCGGATGGTGAAGGGTATTTCCCGCGGCGGGAGGATCGCGTCCGGCTCGACGGCATCAACGGCCGCCCCGAGGTCGTCGATCCGGGCCATGGTCAGGAGAGGATCCTCCGGGGACCCCGGAGTCGTCTGCCGGGGACCGCGCGTCACGCCGGCGGCGAGGGCCGCCACGAGAAGGATCGAGAAGGCCGCCGAGACCCGCACGGCCAGGGGCCACCCACTTGCCGGCATGATCGTCGGCTCGGAGCCGATCGGTCCCTGCGTCGCGGCCGCCAGGGCGCCGATCCGGTCGAGGACCCTCTTCTCGAACCGATCACCCTCCATCCCGGGCGATGCAAGCCCGGGCGCCTGCCCGGCCTCGCCGGCGAGGGCGGCGATCCATGCCTGGTCCTGCTCGAACAGGCGGCAGGCCTCGCAGCCTCGCAGGTGTTGCGCCAGAGCATCTTCCTTATCAGGATCATGTGGGAGGGGAGGCCGGGCCGGATCGGCGAGCCTGCGACGTGCCTGCCAGCAGAACATGATCAGCTCCCCGCGTCCTGCCGGATCGGACGCACCGGCGTTGCGGCGGACACACGCTCCACGTATGGTTCCAATCGTCTCTTGAGCATCCGGCGCGCCCGCATGACGCGCGACTTCGCCGTCGACTCCGGGCAATCGAGAATGGCAGCGATCTTCAAGAAGGTCAACCCTTCCATGTCCTTCATCACGATGGCACTACGATACTTCCAGGGGAGCGCGGCGATGCAGCGGCGCACCATGGCACGTCTCTCGTTGCCGAGGACGGCCTCCTCGGCGGAAGGTCGCGTGTCGGCGGGCTCGAAGACGGGGGTCTCGGAGCCGCCCTGGTTCCCGACCGCGTCGATCGACACCGTGGGCTGGCGTCGCGTGCGGCGGATCTCGTTGATGGCGAGGTTATGGGCGATGCGATAGATCCATCCGGAGAAGCTGGCGGTGGGACGGTAGCTTTGCGCATGGGTGAAGATGTTGACGAACGCCTCTTGAGCCACCTCCACCGCTTTGGATGGGTCATTGAGCATTCGCAGAACGAACATGGTGATCGGTTGTTTGAAACGTCGCATGAGCTCACGAAAGGCATCTTCATCGCCTCGCTGAATGAGCTGCATGAGCTCCTGCGGGGTCCGTGATTTCACCGGGAATTCCTGGCCGTGGGCATTCCCTCCGGCCCGCGTTTCCCGCATTGAGAACGCCCTGGGCGGCGGGAGAGTTTCAAAAAATGGGGTGCGTTCGCTTTCCTCGGTGGCCGGCATCGATACGATGCGCAAGTATAGCACCAGCTTGCGCACCGCCTCGGCGGCGCGACGCCGGGGGACCCTGAGGAGCGCTCGTTCGCGCGGCCGGGATCCCGGACGGCGGCCCGCGGCGATGAGAGCCAGGCCGGCTTGACGGTCGCGGGGGCGTACGGTAAAATCCGCCTCCTATCTGATTGTGCAGCTTGATCTTCTGCCTCGCCCGGGTCGCGCTGGCGGCCTCTTCGTTCCGAGAGTCATGATGCGTCTCGTCTGGGTTGGTCTGCTGCTGGCGCTGTCGGGTCCGGCGATGGCTGAACAAGCTGGGATCAAGTGGCGCGATTTCGACGCCGCGGCCTTCGCCGAGGCGGCCGAGCAGGGCAAGCTCGTCTTCCTGTCCATTCAGGCGCCCTGGGGGCACTGGGACAGGATGATGCGCGAGATCACGCTGGTGGATCCGGAGGTGGTCTCGCTGCTGAACGAGAGGTTCATCCCGATCCGGGTCGATCCCCTCCTGCGGCCCGACATCGATATTCGGTACAACATCAACGGATGGCCGACCTCGACTTTCGTGCTTCCGACCGGCCATCAGTTCTACTATTCAACCGAATCGCAGCAGATCAAGAAGGCCGGCGCAAACTACTACACGGCGCAGAATCTGATTACTGTGCTGAAAAGCTCCGCGGCTTACTTCGCCGAAAACAGAGAAGGGGCCGAGGCACTCGCCGATAACATCGCCCGCGCCGGGCTGGCGCGGCAGGAGGTGGGCAAAGGGAAGATCGAGCCTGAGATTCTCGAGGTGGCCATCACGAGATTCCTCATGGCTTACCGCCATGCGATCCCCGACCCCAGGATCCACACGCCGCAATACCCGGATGCGGATTCCATCCAGCTCGGCCTGTATTACTTCCTCCGGAAGGGCAACACGGAGGTGCGCGATGTCGCCATTCGCCTGTTGACCGACATGGCGCGGGGGGGGATCAGGGATCATCTCGGGGGAGGCTTCCATCGCTACGCGAAGGACGCGGCATGGAGGGTCCCCGCCTTCGAGAAGCTGCTGAGCACGAATGCGGACATGTTGCGGCTCTACGGTGAGGTCTACCAGCTGACCGGCAACCCCCGGTACCGCGCG
>JBHHZN010000184.1:0-5560 GCA_046758155.1 Acidobacteriota bacterium
GGCGAGGAAGGCCATACTGGAGTTCGCCCATCAGGAGGGCCACACCGTGATCACCTCCGACGTCGTCGATCAGGCCATGGCGGCGTTCTTGCCACGATCCGCCCAGGAGGCCATGGGAATCATCGCCGAGGTCGGTTCCGTTCGCGGTGCTTCCGCACCGCTGAGCTGGTCCCTCAAGGCGAGCGGTCGCCTAGAGGGTGTTCCCGCCGGTGTCATGCGCGGGGCGATGCGCTTGAGGGCAGAGGCTCTGGCGCGGGACAAGGCAAGTAGGAAGGTGACCTTGCAGATCGTTGAGGAAGCCCTGGCGGCGGGCCGACTGGTCATGGAGGCCAGGATGAAACACCTCCAGTCTGAAGCGACACAGCAAGGTGCCGAGCGTCGGATCGACTCCGTCAGCCGCCGGCCTGGAGGAAGGAAGAGTCGTTGCCCCTTCGCCGGCTTGTCCGCCTCGATCGATGCCGCCGCCGAAGAGCGAATCGATTCCAGGAAGGTCTCGGCGGCACCGCGGTGGACCGAGCAGGCCACACGTCTCCTCGAGACCGTCCCCGAGGGATTCATACGCCGGATGACCCGGGCGCGCGTGGAAGCCCTCGCCCGAAGGAAAGGGTGCTTGGAGGCGACCAGCGAGGTCGTGACCGAGAAATTAAAGAGCTGGCGCGATAACAGCCTCAAGGCCGGGATCACGATGTCGTGGGATTCGGCCGTGCTGGAACGCGTGCAGCGAATTCCGGAAACGGTCCGAGGACAGATCATCCTGGAAGTGGAACGCTTCGCCGCCAGCCAGGGACGGAAAGAGATCACGAACTCGTTTTTCGAGAAAGTCGTAAACCAATGGATGAATGGCATGGATTTCCACCAGAAGAAAACACCCTGGGAGACGGCCCACGACCTCCCGGAGGAATTCATCCGATGGCAGCTTTCCACGCGACGGGAGATCCTCCACCAGATCGCGAAGCGGCGCCCGATCACCGTTTTCAACACGCATCTGGCCGTCGTCAGCACGATGCGGAACAACGGTCAATTCCCGATCCATTCATCCATCAAAGAGACGGGATTCCTCCCCAAGGACGACCATCTCGATGAGGGACTGGAGGCCGTTGAAGCGTGCCTGGATCGAATCAAGGGGCGTCCCTTCGACAGGTCCGCTGCCGAGCGGCTCGCCGCTGTGTGGGAGTTCTACAACCACACGGAACGGATCGATTCCCGGAAGATGGGCCTGCTGGAGGTCTCTCGTGGCCGGACCTTCAAGAACCTCGCCGAGAGCCCTCGGGCCACGCTCCTTTACACCGGAGCGGAACCGGAACGCGCTAAATTTCAATTCAACTGCGTTGCGGAGATCGTCGGCCCGGAGGATCACCGGTTTAGATTTCTGTGCGGCATGCTCCAGCTCCTTGACTACGAGCGGTTCCACATCCATCGACCTGCTTACCCGCTCGGCTATCTATTTTGGGTTCAGGAGATCGTCGACATGACGCCGGTCGTGGGCGGAGAGGCGAGTCGGATCGCGCAGGGCCCGGGGTCTGGGCCTGAGGACGTTCCATCTTGAACGACATGCTTCACGCAGTCTCATGGAACCTCACGCAGCGGTGCAACCTACGCTGCCGCCACTGCTATCTGGATAGCTCGGCACGCGGCGCCGCCCACCCGCGGGAACTCACGAGGACGGAAAGTCTCGAGGTCATCCACCAGCTCTCCGAGATGAATCCGCGACTCTTCCTGATCCTGACGGGCGGAGAACCCCTGCTGCATCCGGACTTGCATGAGATCATAGGACGAGCGGCCTCGCGTGGCATGACCGTGGTCCTGGGAACGAACGGCACGCTGATCACACGACGGGCTGCCCGGGAACTCAAGGACGCGGGCCTCGGCGGCGCGGGAGTGAGCATCGATTCGATCGAGCCGTCCGCGCACGATGGTCTGCGCGGTGTCACGGGGGCGTGGCAGCGCACCATGAGCGGGATCGCGGCGATGAAAGAGGCGGGACTGGGTTTTCTCATTCAAACCTCGGTCTTTTCCTGGAATCGTCACGAGCTGCCCCGTCTGGCGGCGCTCGCGCAGGGCCTCGGCGCAAGCGCGCTGAACCTTTACTTCCTGGTGTGCACCGGCCGCGGGCAGGAGCTGACCGATCTATCCCCCGCCAGCTACGAGGCCACGCTCGAAGCCATCTACCGCCTGCAGGAGCGCATGGGAGGTGAGCTCCCCATCGGTGTCAAGTGCGCGCCCCACTACAAGCGCATCGTCCACCAGCACGATCCGGACTCCCCCTTCCTGGCTTCCTATCAGGGCGGGTGCCCGGCCGCCACTCACTACTGCCGCATCGACCCTACGGGGGAGGTCACCCCGTGCCCCTACATGCCCCCGACCGGAGACACGTTGCGCAGGCGCCCCTTCCGGGAGATCTGGGAGACGTCCCCTCGCTTCGTCGAGCTCCGGGCTCGAAGCAGGCTAGGCGGCCGTTGTGGCCTTTGCGAATATCGCGATCTCTGCGGAGGCTGCCGGGCCCGTGCTCTGGCCGTCCTGAGAGATCCCATGGACGAGGATCCCTCCTGCACCCACAAGCCTGGCGAGGTCGCGGTGGCGGCTCGCGTCGCCGAGGATCGGGTCTTCGGCCTCACGGTGAAGTATTCCATGCCGTGGACACCCGAGGCACGCGACCGCCTTCGAGCTGTGCCGTCGTTCTTGCATGGAATGGTCGTCCGGCGGGTGGAGGCAGCCGCAAGAAAGTCGGCCCAGGAAACCGTGACCCCTCAGCTCATGGAGCAGGTTCGACAGCGGACCCTCGCTCGAGGAGCGCCGTTCCCACCTGCGGCGCGACCGGTTCTTGAGCGGGCCCCCGAGGGACCGCGGGAGGAAAGCGGGGACGATAGAACGAGCAGGCAGGCGCGCGACACGACCGTTGCCTGGACCGGCGAAGCACGCGCGCGCGTGGAGCACGCCCCCTCTTTTGTCCGGCCCGGGATCCTCAAGCTGATGCAGATCCGGGCGCGCCAGCGTGGTCATTCCGCCATCACGTCCGCGTTTCTCACCGAGATCCGTAACGAATCGATGATGCGTGTGGCCAGGGTCATCCGGCGTTTCGGTTTCGAGGAGCTGAAGGAGGAAGCCTTCTCGGAGGCGAAGAAGAGGATGCGGAAGAACCTCAAGAAAGTCGATGTCATCCGCCAGATCGGCAAGTTCCTGGCCGACAGGACGGAGAAAAACCAGGAGATCCTCGACAAGTTCCAGCGATACCTGCGCGTGGCCCAGGGCGATGGTCTTCCCTGGACGCCGGAAGCCCTCGCGTGGCTGCGCGGGCACAAGCCACCCCGAGAGGAACTGAGAAGGCGGATCGAGGAGCGGGCCCGGCAGGTCAAGGCTCCCACCGTCTCGGTGGAGCTCATCCGCGAGTTCGAGATGTAGACGGAGCACCGATCACGCGTATCTCGACGGAATATCAGTGGGATCGGCCAGCGCTCGAAGGTGAACGGGACGATCGTGTTCACAATGCCGGAAGGCCTCGGGGATTCTGATCGCCGGGATCGCCGGTGACGAGGCGGGAGGATCTCGCCCTACATCACGGCCGAGATCAATTCGTGGCGGAGAACTCGATCTCGGCAGTCGCTTCCTGCGCGTCATTCACGGTGACCTCGACCCTTCGCTCGCCCAGCGTCGGATGCCATACGATCACCGTATGAGTTCCGTCGGGAACCTGGGTGAATTTGAACAGGCCGTCCCTCGAGACAACACAACGGGATCCGTCACTGACGTAGATCCATCCATGCATGAACGAGTGGATGTCGCAGGTCAATTCCACCGTGTTGCTCCGTCGGGGTTTGATGGTCTCCACGCGACGATGGCCTCTTTCAGGCTGTGGGAAGTTGAACATATCGCGACGCACGCCCTTGATGATTTCGTAGGTGTGAATGTTGTGGATGATCGGGTCCCTATTGGTGATTTTCAGCTTCTGGCCGGCTGGTACGATAAAAATATCCGGGACGAACCTGCAGTTCCTCTGATCGAGCTTGAAGCCGCCGTCGGGGATCTCCGGTTGCACATCCCCCGCGCTTGATTGCATGCAGACGACGAGGTCTCGCAGCCTGCTGTCCGGTCCCACGTTGACCTCGACCAGTTTCCTGAAGCCGGTGCCGCATACATCGTTGTCCTTATCGACGGGCAGCTTCTTCGGTTCAGGAGGATCGCCGCTGAACCGTACGGAGCCGATGATGGTGCCGCCTTCGGCTGCCCCGGGCACGCTCCTCGGGATCAGTGTCAGCACCAGACCCGTCACTAGCGCGGGTAACAGGATCCCACACGCTCTTCTCATGACCTCTTTCCCCTCCCTTGACTTGCCGTTCCTGCCAGGCGCTGGATGCCATCGGGGGCACGGGAGCCTCGAATCATCGCGGCCTTCGATGCGCCAACATCGGTCAATGAACAGCGGCTCGAGAATGGTCCCATCAATTGCCGGGGCCGGATGCGCCCAGCAACTCCAGGACGTTGATCTTGGTGTTTGTTGCCACCGCCCTCTCGTAGGCCTCCAGGACCGTCAAAATGTCCGCCCTGGTGGCCGGCTCATCGCGGCCGTTGAGGTATGCCCGTGAAATGTAGAAATAGGCATCCTTGGGAGGAAACTGGGGATCGATGATCCCCTCCTGAGCCTCGTCGATGAGCGTTCGAAACTCCTCGCTCTGGACGAAGTCAACGATCCGGTAGATCTCCTCGTCACTCAGGACGGTGCCCACGCCGTCCGAGTGACCGAGCCCCCACTCAGGCATCAGGCGGCTGGCGCGGCCGAACTTGGGGATCTCGAACATGCTGTCGCGATCTCGTTCGAACGCATCCGCCTTCCACGGAAGGCCGGTGATCCCCTCGCCGTTCCATCCATGGCAGAAAACACAGTTTGCCTCCTGCCGGATCAGCTGCTTTGCCGTCAGTTCGGTGGCGGGCGGCTTGTGGGGTCTGCTTGCCGGAAGAGGATAGGTCATGCCGTCGAAGCGCTTCATCGGGCTGCGCTCGATGAGGTCCTCATCCTGGATGGTGACGGGCAGGGCGGATGCTCGCAGGGTGCCCTTCTTGTAGCCGTAGCGGACGTCGCCGCCCCAGCGAGCGGGATCGTGCACCTCGCCTCTTGCATCCTCGAAGGCCTCTTTCCCTGCATCGCCGAGCGAGACAATCACCTTACCCGCCAAGACCGGCGCTATGCCGTGCCGGCCCGGCCCCTCCCCCATAAAGGGGATGCCGTCGTCGTCGAAGTCGGCATCCCGCACGCCGTAGAACAGCTCTCCGGTGCGGTTGTCTTCGGACTGCTGCATGCCGCTCGTGTTGACGGTCTGCACCCACCATCGGGGGAACCAGTCCACGAGTGGTTCGATCAGGTGCACGGGTGTAGAGAACATGATCTCGCGAATGGCGCCGAGCTGGATGCCGACATCGTAGGGCGTGAGTGTGACCACGTCGCTGCCGAGTTCCGTACGGAACAGACCGGACGGCTCGTCGTAGTACGGTTTTGCCAACAGGTTCCAGGTTTTGCGAGCGGCCGCGGCGTAGCGCTCGTCCGCGGTGGCATGGTAAGCGGCCAGCA
>JBHHZN010000185.1:0-5544 GCA_046758155.1 Acidobacteriota bacterium
CCTCAGGTTGCTCCCGGAGCCACGAGCGGAGCCTTTGCACCGTGGGATCATCGGCGAGAGTCATGCGCAGCCAATACTCCTGGTTTTCCCCGATGTCGTCCGGCGAGTCATACGCATCCGCCTTGCCACCGCCTTGCTCGGCGAGCCCCATGAGGTGGCTGCGGAGAGACCGTGCCCTATCTCGCAGTCGGGACAGCTCGCTTCTCCCCTTCGAGTTCTCGCAGCGCTCCCCGGCCGATCGGCAGGCCGAAGCGATCATGCCGGCCGCCATGAACCCGGACACCGCCGCGCCGAGGCCCGTGGAAACCGGAGTCGGTGACGCGAGGACCCGCTCGGTCAGGCACCGGGGCGGTCTTTTCGAGGTCTGCCTTAGCATCGAGGCGGTCCATATGGATGGGGGAGAGGTTACCGAGCACAGTACGGTGACAACCTGGGGCTGTCAAGCGGAGTCGCCCGGGGAAGGCTCCTGATAGCTCAGCCTCCGGTCACGGACCACGACCTTGCCGTCCTTCACGACGGTTTCGATCAGGTTCACGCCGGGACGGTAGGGCAGGTGATTGTAGTTCGGAACATCCAGAACAATCAGGTCGGCCTCCTTGCCGGCCTCCAGCGTCCCGATTCGGTCGTCACGCCCGATTGTGACTGCTGCATTGACCGTCACGGCCGCGACCGCCTCCTCGGGCGCCAGACCCATCTTCAGGCACGCCAGAGCGATCATGAGCCCCATCGATTCGCTGTTGCACGTGCCGGGGTTCAGATCGGTGGCGACGACGGGAGGCACGCCCGCCTCGATGATCCGCCGCGCGGGAGCCCAGCGGTCCAGCATCAAGCACAGCGTCGCGCCGGGCAAGAGCACCGCGGCCGTCCCGGCCGCCGCCATGCGCTGCAGGGCCTCGTCGCCCGCGCATTCGAGGTGGTCGGCCGAGGATGCTTCGAGCTCGGCCGCCAGCTCCGCTCCGCCGCAAGCGGAGAGCTGGTCGGCGTGCAGGCGCGGTTTCAGACCCGCGGCGCGGCCGGCCGTCAGGATGGCCCGCGATTCCTCGACGCTGAAGACGCCCTGCTCACAAAAGACGTCGCAGTATTGCGCCAACCCCTGCGCGGCCACCGCCGGGATCATCGACTCGATGACGAGCCGGATGTACCCCTCGCGATCATTCCGGTATTCCTCGGGGATGGCATGCGCACCCAGGAAGGTCCTGACGATATCCATCGGATGTTGCCGTTCGGCCTCGCGCAGCAAACGGAGCTGGCGCAGCTCGTGCTCCACGCAGAGACCGTATCCGCTCTTGGCTTCACATGTCGTCACCCCCTCCAGCAACATGCGATCCATCCGGAGGAGAATGGTATCGAGCAATTCCTCGTCGTTGGCGGCCCGCGTGGCACGGACGGTCGACAAGATTCCGCCTCCGGCGGCGGCTATCTCCTCGTAGGAGGCGCCGGCCAGGCGGCGGGCGAACTCCACCTCGCGGCTCCCCGCGAACGGCAGATGAGTATGGGCGTCAACGAAGCCGGGCATGACGAGCCGGTCGGTCGCGTCGATCATCTCGGCGCCGTCATCGACGTCGACTTCCGCCTCGAACCGCTCGCGCGTCCCGACAAACACCACCCGCCCATCGCTGGCCGCGAGGCATCCCCCTTCGATGAGCGACAGATCCCGGAGATCATCCCGCCGGCGGGGCGCCGGGCCCCGTAAGGTGACGAGCTGGGCGGCATCGAGAACGACGAGATCCGCCCGGATCATGGGATCTCCTAATCGGTGCCGGAACGATCGGCGCCGTCCGTTCCGGAGGGTCTATGCCTCAGGTACGTCACGCGGGAGACGACATCCGCGTCCTTCTTGCGCATCTCGATCAGCTTCAAGTGCTGTTCCAGCATGTTCCTCAAGTTGGTCTCGAGGGCATCCCGCTCGAGTTTCAGGTCGATGATCTCCCCGTCGAGCTCATGGGCGCGCTCCTGGGCCCGCGCGAGGATCTGCTCGGCCTTGATCTCGCCTTCTCTCACGATCAGCTCCCTGGCCTTGTGCCCCTCTTCCTTCATCTCCTGCGAGAGTCTCTGCGCCGTGACCATGGTCTCTTTCAGGACGCGCTCGCGTTCGTGCAACTCGCCGAGACGTTCGCGTAGATCGGTCACCTCATCTTGCAGCGTTCCGTTGGCCACGACGAGCTTCTCGAACTCCTCGGCCACCAGGTTGAGGAAAGCCCTGACCTCGTCCGGGTCGACGCCACGTATCTTCTTCTTGAACTCGTGTCCTTCGATCTCGAGCGGCGTGATGACCATCGGATCTCCCTCCTGAAGTTCACAACCCGGGATGACGGGCCCCGCGCCGGCCACGGCCCGGCCCCCCTCGGGGGGGTCGGTTAATATTTATATTCCGCGTTGGCGCGAGGCAAGCATCAGGAGACGATTCTACCCGATTCGGTCGCGCTCGCCGAAGATCGCCCGCCCCACGCGCACCATCGTAGCTCCCTCCTCGATCGCCACTTCGAAATCGTTCGTCATGCCCATGGAGAGATGGGCGAACGCATATCCACGCTCCGCCAAGGTGTCGCGCAGCTCGCGAAGCCGCCTGAAGAACGGTCGAGCTTGCTCGGCCCTCTCACCCAGGGGGGGAATCGTCATGAGCCCACACACCTCCAGATGCGCGAGCGGCACCGCCACCGCGGCCAGTTCGCCCAGACGGGCTGGTTCGATGCCATGCTTGGTCGCCTCCTGGCCGAGATCGACCTGTAGCAAGACGTTGAGCCGAACTCCGCGCTCTCCGGCGATCCGATCGAGCCGCCGCGCGAGATCCGCTCTGTCGACCGAATGGATCCACGAGAACAGATCGACGGCGCGTCGCGCCTTGTTCGACTGCAAGTGACCGACCAGGTGGCACACCGGCCGCACGCCCGCCGCTTCGAGCGCTTCCAGCTTGGCAGCCGCCTCCTGGACACGATTCTCCCCGATGTGAGCCAGACCGGCCTCGATCGCAGCACGGACGCGCGCGGCGGGCACTGTCTTGGTGACCCCGATCAGGGTGATCTCCGAGGCGTCACGGCCGGCTCGGCCCGCCGCGGCATGGATCCTGTCCATGACGCTTTCGAGGTTGCTTCTCACTGCTTCGTCGGCAGGGAGATCCGGGGTCATTCCAGCAGGCCCGCCGTGATCCCCTCGGGGCTTTCCCCTCGCGTATCCATCGCCTCGTTCGCCAGCTGGTCGGCGTCTCGGTTCGCCTCGCGCTTCACATGATCGACCGTGACATGCTCCATCTGGCGCATCAAGGCCTTGGCCGCACGATGAAGTCTTTTCAGGGTCGGGTTCTTGACGCGATACTGGCCGTTGATCTGCCGTACCAGAAGCTGGGAATCGGAGAGAACCCGCAGTTGCGTGACATCGTGCTGCAACGCGTAGCGCAGCGCCGCCAGGAGGCCGGCGTACTCCGCCACGTTGTTGGTCTGGCGGCCGAGGTAGCCGTAAAGCGAGGCGACCTCCCCGCCCGCCTCGTCCCGGATGTACACACCGAAGCCCGCGGCGCCCGGATTCCCGCGAGCCCCGCCGTCGATGTTGGCGATGAGCACGGGGGCCTCAGGCGACCGAGCCGGCCGCCGGGGCCTGTTCGATATGAAAGAGGATACGGTTGCAGGAATCACACTGGATGATCCGATCGTTCTTCTTGACCTCCGCGAAAACCTGCGGGCGGAGACGCACCTTGCATTCCTGGCACCGGTGTTCGCTGGCCCGTGCCACGGCGATGCCGTTGCGAATGGCGGCGATCCGTTCGAACAGATCCAGCACATCCGCGCCGAGCACCGATCGCGCGGAATCCTTCTCTTTCTCGAGTCGAGAAACTTCAGTCGAAACCTTCTCCTCGTCCCGCCGCAACTCCTCCTTGTGGCGCGCGGCTTCTTGTTTGCGTTCTTCGAAGAGGCGCTCTTCCTCGGCGACACGGCTCTCGGCGGCATCGATCTCATCGAGCAGCATGAGGATCCGCTCCTCGACCGATCCGACCGATCGCTTGACGCCCTCGATCTCGGCCTGCATCGCCTTGTACTCCGTGTTCGTCTTCACCTGCATGAGCTGCGAGTTGTACTTCTGGAGTCTCGCCTCGAGATCCTGGAGCTCCGCCTCCTGGTCCCGACGCCGTTTCTGGCATGCGGTGGCCTGAGCACGTGCCTGCTCGAGCGCGCCGGCGGCCGCCTGCAATTCCGTGTCGATCGAACGGGCCTTGATCGGGATTTGTTCCAGAAGGGTGTTGAGGCGGTCGAGTTCCAGGGACAGTTCCTGGTAGCGGATCAAGCTTCGCAGGACCGGATCCAATCGGAGCCTCGCGGTAATTGGCGGATCATAGAATTCTTCATGCTATTGCGGGGTCCGGATGGTGTCAAGGAAGAGCGGCACTCGGCGCATCCCGGGCGGACCGTGGCGACCCCCGATGCGCCGCCTCATCCTTCGGTGGCGCGGCCTCGCCGACATCGCGCGAGCCTCCGCCGGGCTTCCCGCTGGTGGAGGACGTCCAGGGACCGAGCCCGGGGCTGCAAGGCGGCGCCGCGCAACCGTCCGGTGCCCCGACCTCCGATCGGGACGCGGATCACGCCGCTGAGACTCGCAGGGACTTCTCGTTCTAGGGGACGCTCTCGATCACACCGCAGGCGACGCGCGGACCGGCCGCACCGCTGGGCTGGCTCGTGAAGTCGTCGGCGCCCGCGTGGACGATGATCGCCTTGCCGACGACGTCATTGCTCGCGCCGCCGCCCACCGACCACAGGTCGGTCGTGACGCTCAGCGTGGCGTGGCCCGTTTCATCCGTGACGACATTGCCGAGATCTCCCAGATGATACGGCGGCGTTCCCCAACGGCCGTGATCGACGCCCCCGGGGTTCCAGTGCCCGCCGGCCGATTTGCCGTCCTCGGAACTGCAGTCACCCACGGCATGGATGTGCACGGCGTGCGTGCCCGGGCTCAGGCTGTTCAGGTCGATCTCGAGGGTGACCTTTCCGTCATGATCAGTGAACGTCGCCGAACCGCTCACTTCGCTGCCGCTCTTGGGACCGATCACCGCTCGGGCCTGCTCGGGAGCGGGCTGCGTTGCCATGGCTTCGTACTGCTCTTGTCCCGCCTTCTCCTGAGTGCGCTCGACGGCCTGGCCACAAGCCGGTGCGGACAACAGCAGCAGGGATAATGCCAGCGTACCACCTCGCCCGTATCTCATCGTTTGTCCTCCTCTTGTGCCTCCGCGTTCACGCCATGGCCTGCCCCGCCCGCGCGCGCCCGGCTCTTCCTCCGCGGTCGCGGAGGCGACCGTCGCCGCCGGCCATTCACCATGCCGCCACCTGGGCTTCGAGCCGCTCGGACCGGTCGAAGACGACACCGGCCGGGGGCGCTCGACATCCGTCCTGCGCGCACCCCCGGAACCCGGTGAGAACCGCACGGGGGGCTCGGAGGGGATAGGGATCGGACTCGCCGGTGACCGTGACCGCCAGCGCGTGTGTCCCTCGCCGATCGCCTCGACGACCGGGTCTTGCCACGGCCCGCGGATCTGCCCGTGATTCATGCCTGCCCCCTCGC
>JBHHZN010000186.1:0-5536 GCA_046758155.1 Acidobacteriota bacterium
GACTTAGGATCCGGTGGGGAAACCCATGGGGGTTCGAATCCCCCCTTTCGCACCAGTTTTCCGTGAATGAGCACCGCCTGGCATGAACCCGGATGAGGACATCGAGGAAACCGACGCCGTGAAGGTATCGATCAAGGAGATCGACGCAGCCCGCCGGTCACTGGATGTCGAGGTGCCGGCCAGCCTCGTCGCCGGCGATTACGAGAAAGCGTGCCGTGCCTACGCTCGCAAGCTGAAGGTGGCGGGGTTCCGGAAGGGGAAAGTCCCGCTGGAGATCATCAAGCAGCGGTTCGGAAAAGAGATCGAACAGGAGACGGTCGAGCGCACCATCGATCACGCGCTTCAAGGGGCCATCGCCGATGCGCGGCCGGCGCCACTGAGGCTCCCCGTTCTCAAGGAGTACAAGTACTCCCGGGGTGAGCCGCTGACGTTCCGGGCGGAATACGAGGTGCGGCCCAAGATCGAGGTGAAAGGGGTGGACGACATTCGTGTGACGGTTCCCGAGCCGGAGGTCACCGACCGGATGATCGGGGAGACTCTCGAGGAGCTGCGCGAACGCGCGGCACGGTTCGAACCGGTCACCGATCGGGGCGTTAATCCGGGCGATCACGTGGTGATGGATGTCACGGGGGAGGACAAGGCGGGCAAACGGCGGCTCTTTCATCGTGAGAACGTGATGGTGGAGATCGGATCAGGCGGGCCTCACCCGGAACTGACCGACCCCCTGCGGGGCATGAAGGTGGCGGAGAAGCGGGGGTTCGATCTCGATTACCCGCCGGATCATTCCCAGGGCGGGCTGGCCGGGAAGAAGGTCAGCTATACCGTCAGCCTGCGAGAGATCAAGACCAAGATCCTGCCCGATCTTGACGATGAGTTCGCACGAGACCTCGGGGGATTCGACACGCTCGAGGAGCTCAGGAGCAAGGTCACCCAGGACCTCATCGCGCGTGAACGACAGCGCCTGCGTGGCGAGGCGCGCCGCCAGGTGATCGATCAGCTTCTGGAGCGCAATCCTGACATCGCGGTGCCGGATGTTCTTGTCCAAGAGGAGATGGACAGGCGAGTGGAGGAGGTCGCTCGCGGCCTGGCGCTGCAAGGGATGGACCCGCGTGTTCACAACGTGGACTGGGACGAGATCCGCCGCAAGCAGCGCGATCCGGCGGTCCGGTCGGTCGGGGCGGCGATGCTACTTGACGCCATCGGCGAGGAGAGAAAGATTGCACTGGAGGATGACGATCTCGGCAGGGCCATCGCTCAGCAGGCCGAGCGTCGCCGGCAGACTCCGGAGGCGTTGCGCGCGCAACTCTCCAAGGATGGACGTCTCGAGATGCTCGAGAAGAGGCTCCTGCGGGAGAAGATTCTTGACTTTTTGCTAGCTGCGTCTAATACTTAGCATCGGTTGGGGGACCCTGAAAATGCCGCTTATTCCGATGGTTGTGGAGCAATCCAATCGGGGAGAGCGCGCCTACGATATCTACTCCCGTCTCCTCAAAGACAACATCATCTTCATCGGAGACGCTATCGATGATCACATCTCCAACCTGGTCATCGCGCAGTTGCTCTTTCTCGAAGCGGAGGATCCCGAACGGGACATTTCGATCTATATCAATTCACCGGGTGGATCCGTGACGGCGGGGCTGGCGATCTATGACACCATGCAATTCGTACGGCCGGACACCAGCACGATCTGCATCGGTCAGGCGGCCAGCATGGCCGCGGTTCTGCTGGCCGCCGGCACCCCGAAGAAGCGGTTTTCGCTCCCCAATTCACGGGTGGTCCTGCATCAGCCGATGGGCGGGTTTCAGGGACAGGCGTCCGATATCGATATCCATGCGCGCGAGATCCTGCGGATCCGCAGCCGATTGAACCAGATCATGGTCACGCACACGGGCCAGGCGATGGATGTCATCGAGAAGGACTGTGACCGGGATTTCATCATGACGGCCGAGCAGGCGAAGGAATACGGCGTGATCGATCAGGTGATACACCAGAGGGACTGAACGTTCGAGGGCATGAATGGCGAGGAAGAAGAGCGACGGGGACATCCTGAGATGTTCCTTCTGCAACAAGAACCAGCGTGACGTCAAGAAACTCATCGCTGGCCCGACGGTGTACATCTGTGACGAGTGCGTCGACATCTGCCTCGATATCATCGCCGAGGAAAAGGATTCCCGCGAATCGAAATCCCGCCCGAAGCTTCCCCGTCCGATCGAGATCAACGAATTCCTCGACGAGTACGTCGTCGGCCAGGAGAAGGCGAAGAAACGACTGGCCGTCGCCGTTTACAATCATTACAAGAGGAACGAGATCACACGGCGGAAAAACGACGTCGAGCTGACCAAGAGCAACATCCTGCTCATCGGCCCGACGGGGACGGGCAAGACCCTGCTGGCGCAGACGCTCGCGAGGTTGCTTTCGGTGCCGTTCGCGATCGTGGATGCCACGACTCTCACCGAGGCGGGATACGTCGGTGAGGACGTCGAGAACATCCTCCTCAAGCTGCTGCAAGCGGCGGGCAACGATGTAGAGAAGGCGCAACGTGGCATCATCTACATCGACGAGGTCGACAAGATCTGCCGTAAAGGGGAGAACCCCTCGATCACGCGCGACGTGTCGGGCGAAGGAGTACAGCAGGCGCTGCTGAAGATCCTGGAGGGCACGGTGGCGAACGTCCCGCCGCAGGGTGGACGCAAGCACCCGCAGCAGGAGTTCATTCCGGTCGACACAACCAATATCATGTTCATCTGCGGGGGAGCCTTCGTCGGCCTGGACCAGTTGATACGCGCCCGCATCGGGATGGCGTCGATGGGCTTCAAGGGAAGGCTCCCGACCAAGAAAGACGAGTTGAACTTGATCTACGAACGAGTTCAACCTATTGATCTTATCAAGTTCGGGCTCATTCCCGAGTTCGTGGGCCGCCTGCCGGTCATCGCGACGCTCTCGGAGCTCGATAAATCGGCCCTCGTGAAGATACTGACGCAGCCAAAGAATGCGATTATCAAGCAATATCAGCGGATTTTCGAGTACGAGAACGTCAATCTCCGGTTCACCGACGATGCCCTCGTGGCCATCGCGGACAAGGCTCTCCAGCGCAAGATCGGCGCTCGGGGGCTTCGCGTGATTCTTGAAGACCTCATGCTCGACATCATGTATCAGCTCCCCTCGCTGACAAACATTTCAGAATGTGTTATCACTAGGGAAGTCGTCGAGAATAAGGTTGATCCCCTGACGGTCCTCCAGAAGGCGGGCTAGCTGTACACCGTTTCCGGCCCCTGCCCCGGATGTCATTGTGCGTAGAGATGAATGGTCATGAGTTTCAAGAACGACAGCCTTGAGACCCTCCCGATGGTCCCCTTGCGGGATGTGGTCGTATTCCCGCACACGATGATTCCGTTCGTCGTCGGGCGAAGGAGTTCCCTGCGGGCCGTCGAGGAAGCGCTGTCCGGCAACAAGAAGGTCTTCCTGTCCACACAGAAGGATGCCAAGATCGATGATCCGACCCGGTCGGATATCAACGAGATCGGCACGCTCGCGAACATCATCCAGAGCCTGAAACTGCCCAACGGCAACATCAAGCTCCTGGTCGAGGGGAACTTCCGCGGCCGTGTCCTCGAGATCAACGACGAGGGGGGGTGTGCTTCCGCTCTCGTGAGGATCATCGACCTGAAGCTGGAGGTCACCCCCGAGCTCGAGAAGGAGATGCAGAAGGCCGTCTCGCTGTTCGAGAAGTACGTGAAGCTGAGCCCGAACCTTCCATACGAGACGATGATCTCCACCATCCGCGTGACCGAGCCCGGACGTTTGACGGACACCGTCTCGGCCCACCTGCAAGTCAGCATCGAGGAAAAGCAGCGGCTTCTCGAGACGTTCGATCCGAAAGAGCGCCTGGAGATCATCATCGCCATCCTCGAGGGGGAGATCGACAAGCTTCGCGTGGACCGCAAGATTCACCATCGTGTCAAGAAGCAGATGGAGAAAGCCCAGAAGGAGTACTACCTCTCCGAGAAGATGAAGGCGATCCAGCAGGAGCTCGGTCGCAAGGACGAACGCATCAACGAGGTCGAGGAGTTCAAGGAGAAGATCCTGGCGGCCAAGATGCCGAAGGAGGCGCAGGAAAAGGCGTTCCAGGAGCTGAAACGGCTCGAGGTCATGCCGCCCATCTCCGCGGAGGCGACCGTCTCGCGCAACTACCTCGACTGGCTGCTCAGCGTCCCCTGGAGCAAGAAGTCGAAGGAAAACCGCGATATCGGGCGGGCCGAGCGGATCCTCAACGAAGATCACTACGGCCTGGAGAAGATCAAGGAAAGGATCCTGGAGTTCCTGGCGGTGCGCTGCCTGGTGAAGGCCCCCAAGGGCTCGATCCTCTGCTTCCTGGGACCGCCGGGGGTGGGCAAGACGTCCCTGGCGAAATCGATCGCGCGCGCGACCGGCCGGCGATTCATCAGACTGTCGCTCGGCGGGGTGAGGGATGAGGCCGAGATCCGAGGCCATCGGCGTACCTACATCGGGGCGTTTCCGGGCCAGATCATCCAGCTCATGAAAAAGGCCAAGACGAAGAATCCCGTCTTTCTGCTGGACGAGGTCGACAAGATGTCGATGGATTTTCGCGGCGATCCGTCGTCTGCGCTGCTGGAGGTGCTGGACCCCGAGCAGAATGCGACGTTCGTCGACCATTACCTCGACACGGAGTTCGACCTGTCGCAGGCGATGTTCATCGCGACCGCCAACGTGATTCATACCGTCCCACCGGCCCTCAAGGACCGCATGGAGGTTTTGAAGCTGGCCGGCTATACGCTCAGCGAGAAGATCAACATCGCGGAGCGGTTCCTGGTCCCGAAGCAGTTGAAGGAGCATGGCCTTCAAGCTGGAAGGATCACGCTGCAGGATCTCGCCATCCGGGACATCATCGAGAAGTACACGCGCGAAGCCGGAGTCCGGAACCTGGAACGGGAGATCGCTTCCATTTGCAGGAAGATCGCCCGTCGGGTGGTCAAGGAGGGCCCGAACTTCGAGCTGGACGTCGATCCGGAGAAGCTGTCGGATTACCTGGGTGTTCCGAAATTCCGTCCGAAGGAAAGGGAGAACAGGGACGACATCGGCGTCGCGGTCGGCCTCGCCTGGACGGAGGTCGGGGGAGAGATCCTCACGATCGAGGCGACCATCATGAAGGGAAAGGGCAAGCTGACGTTGACCGGCAAGCTCGGCGATGTGATGCAGGAATCGGCTCATGCCGCCCTCTCGTACGTCCGGTCGCGGGCGGCCGACCTCGGCCTCGACGAGAATTTCCACCGCAAGTACGATATCCACATCCATATCCCCGAAGGGGCGATCCCGAAGGACGGCCCGTCGGCCGGGATCACGCTGACAACCGCGCTCATATCGTTGCTGACGGGAACTCCCGCTCGGGGCGATGTGGCGATGACCGGCGAGATCACCTTGCGCGGCAAGGTGCTGCCGATAGGGGGGCTGAAGGAAAAGGTGCTCGCGGCCCACCGATTCGGCATCAAGACTCTGATCATTCCGAAGGATAATGAGA
>JBHHZN010000187.1:0-5528 GCA_046758155.1 Acidobacteriota bacterium
CCTCACTGCTGCCTCCCGTAGGAGTCTGGACCGTGTCTCAGTTCCAGTGTGGCCGGTCACCCTCTCAGGCCGGCTACCCATCGCCGCCTTGGTAGGCCGTTACCCCACCAACAAGCTAATGGGACGCGGGCTCCTCCTCGAGCGGCAACTTGCATGCAGAGGTCACCTTTGATCGCCATTTCCGAGGAAACAACGATTTTATGCGGTATTAGCCCCGCTTTCGCGAGGTTGTTCCCCACTCGAGGGTAGATTACCCACGCGTTACTCACCCGTGCGCCACTCTACTCAGGGGAGCAAGCCCCCCTTTTCGCGTTCGACTTGCATGTGTTAGGCACGCCGCCAGCGTTCGCTCTGAGCCAGGATCAAACTCTCCAGTTGGAAACTCGGAGAAATCTCCCTTGCTCAAATACCTACTTGCTACTGCTTACGACTTGAAACAGTCGCAGGGCAGGCACGCACTATTTAGTTTTCAAAGAACACCCTTCTGGAAGGCCCGTACTTTAGGCCCGGCCGGGACCGATGTCAAGGGGTTTCCAGAAATCGTGGAACCTCTTGAACGACAATTACTTCCGGGCCCGCTCGACGTTGATCGTCACTGCAACCTTCCCTATACTTACCCTGCTATCCGTCCATTATGCCATGAGGTAGGCAGGATCAGTCAAGATGCCATGTCGTCCCGGCTCTCACAGCTCCTCTTCCGGACCCGGCCGGCCCTCGCGATGGCGCCGGTCCAGAACGGTCATCCGGCTGATCGGCCTGTGTCTGACGATCGCGGCGGCTGCGGGGGCCGGCTCGACGGGACCGTGCTTGGCTCGCGATTCCGACCTCGACCTGGCTCGCAAGATGGCCACAGAAGGTCGCCTCGAGGCGGCGGCGGCCGCCTACCGCCGGCACCTCCGGGCGGATCCCGCTTCATTCGAAGGACATTTCGAATTCGGGAGGGTCCTGATCGCCCAGAGGAATCTGGACGAAGCCAGACATCACCTCGCGACGGCGGTCGAACTGCGTCCGGAGTCCGCGCCGGCCCATGCGAGGTTCGCCCAGGCGCTGGTCCTCCTGAGCGATCTGAAGGCGGCGGAGAGGCAACTCGTCAAAGCTCTGGCCATCGACCCTTCCCTGCCTTCCGCCCGCTTCAACCTGGGCCGCATCTACGAGCTCCAGAATCGATCCGAGGAAGCTCTTCACCAGTACCTGTCCTTCCTGCGCCTGGCGCCCGATGATCACCGCGCGACCGGGATCCGCGCCCGCGTCGGTTTGTACTACGAGAACACACAACAACTCGATGCGGCCATCGCGCAGTACCGCGAGATCCTGAAACGCGCGCCGGAGGACGTCCATGCGATCTATGCGCTCGCCGGGATTCACTACCGCCGGGCTCAGTACGCCGAAGCGCTTCCGGAATACCAGCATGTGCTGCGACTCGATCCCGACAACTGGGGCGCCCATGCCAACGTCGGATTCATCTACCGCCTCCGGGGCAAGCTGGATCAGGCCATCCGCCAGTACACCCGGGCCGTTGAACTTCATCCCCAAAGCATCGATAGTCTATTCTTTCTGGGAACACTCTATGCCGAGCAGAAGAAGGATGATCTCGCCCTGCAACAGTTTCAAAAGGTGTTACGCCTGCAGGCCGATCATCCCCTGGTGCACTATGCCATCGGCAAGATTTACGCCAGGCGTGGCGACAAGGAGGCCGCACGGCGCGAATTCACCCTCCATCGGAAAATCCAGGCATCCGAACGCGCCAAGGGTCGTACGGCGTCCAGCATGAGCGTTCACTGAATGACACCTCTGCATCGTACCGCGATGCTCGCGTGGATGGCGCTGATGGTCCCAGCGCAGGCGGCGCGACCGGCCGCCCCACGTATCTCGTTCGTCGATCGAGCCGATCAAGCCGGCATCACCATCCGCACGATCAGCGGGAATCCGGATCGCAATTACATCATCGAAACGCTCGGAAGCGGGGCGGCTCTTTTCGACTACGACCTGGACGGCGATCTGGATCTTTACATCGCGAATGGCTCGACCCTCGAATCTCGCCAGCAAGGCAGCGCTCCGGTGGCCGCCCTGTACAGGAACGACGGGACCGGGCATTTCACCGACGTGACGCAGGGCTCCGGCCTCGCGACGCCGTTCTGGGGCTTCGGCGTGGCCGCCGGCGATTATGACAATGACGCCGACCCCGATCTGTATGTCACCGCCTGGGGCAGAAATCGACTTTTTCGCAACAATGGCGACGGGTCGTTCACCGATGTCGCGACCAGCGCCGGGGCCGGAGATCCGAGGTTCGGCACCGGCGCCGCCTTCCTCGATTACGATACGGATGGAGATCTCGACCTGTACGTGGCGAACTACGTCACCTTCGACCCGGCCGAGGTTCCGCGCAAGGGGGATGCGGAGTCTCCTTGCCGGTTCCGCGGCCTGACGGTGATGTGCGGCCCTCACGGCCTGCCCGGAGCGGTCGATGTTCTTTACCGCAACAACGGTGATGGGACCTTCTCCGATGTGACGGCTGCGGCCGGACTCCTGAGCGATGGAGGGTACTACGGATTGGGGGTGGTCACGGCCGACATGGACCGAGACGGCCTGGTCGACATCCTCGTGGCCAACGATTCCACGCCGAACCAGTTCTACCGGAACCAGGGCGGGGGCCGGTTCGTGGATGATGCTCTGATGTCCGGATTCGCCTACAGCAACGACGGCCGCGAACAGGCCGGCATGGGGATCGCCGTGGGTGATCTGGACGGCGATGGTGACTTCGATACGTTCGTCACTAATTTTTCCCATGACTACAGCACGCTGTGCCTGAACGACGGCAGCGGATTCCTCGAAGACTCCTCCGTGCGTCTCGGCTTGGTTGAACCGACGGTGAGAACCCTCGGATGGGGCACCATCTTGTTCGATTTCGAGAATGACGGCGACCTCGATATCTTCATCGCCAACGGCCACGTCTACCCGGAGGTCGAGACGGCGGACATAGGCACGTCCTACAAGGAAGAGAATCAGTTCTTCGAGAACCTCGGGAACCTGACCTTCAGGCAAGCACGCATACCCTCGGCCCCGGCTCTTCATCGCGGTGTCGCGTCGGGGGATATAGACGGCGATGGTGACACGGATCTCGTGGTGACGGTGATGGACGGCCTGCCTGAACTCTTGATCAACGAATCCTCCGGCGGGGCGTGGCTGGAGGTGCGCCTGTCCGGCCACGCCAGCAATCGAGGCGGCCTCGGGGCTCAGGTCACGGTTCAGGCCGACAACAAGACCTGGGTGCGGCAGCGACTGGGGGGCGGGTCCTACCTTTCGGCATCGGATCCGCGCCTTCACTTCGGCCTGGGTGAAGCCCGAAAGGTCGGCAGCATCGAGGTATCCTGGCCCTCAGGCCGACGCCAGACCGTGTCGAACCTCCCGGTCAACCGGGTCATCACTCTGCAGGAGCCTTCCGGCCGCGGCGTGGCCAACGACAAGCGATAGCGGGCTCCGCCGGCGCCGCCTGCGAGCGCTACATCTTGATCTGGTTCCAGCCCGGATGCTATCCTTTGCAAGGATTTGCCTGTGGAGTGGGCGAGTTCCTCGCCCACTTTTTTGTTTCTGGCCTTTGCGGAGACTGCCATGGCTTTGACGGCTCAGGGCATCGAAGCGAAGGTGCGCAGTCTGACTGAACGGGTCGTTGCCCGGGACGGCTACGATCTCGTGGACGTGGCGTTCCAGGCGGAAGCGGGGGGCTGGGCCCTCACCCTCTTCATCGACAAGCCGGGCGGGGTCAACCTGGAGGATTGCGAGCGGGTGAGCCGAGTCGTCGAGTCGGTGCTCGACGTCGAGGATCCCATACCGCACCGCTATAATCTGCAGGTCTCGTCGCCCGGACTGGAAAGACCCCTCAGGAGGGATGGCGACTACCTGGCGGCCGAGGGGCGCTTGGTGAAGATCGTCACCCGCGAGCCGATCTCCGGGCAACGAGTCTTCTCGGGACGGCTCGTCCGGGCCGCTATCACTCGAACATCGGACAACGGGTCACGCGCTACGCACGGGAGCGAGCGGATGACCGTGTGTGTTTTCGATGAGGAGCAGAACCGCGAACAGATGGTTCCTGTGGAGATCATCAAGAAAGCCATACTGGTTTACGAGCAACGACCTCATGCCCCGGAACAGAGCAACAGAAAAAGGAAACGCCAGGGCGGAAAGAACCGATGAGCAGCGAACTTTTTCACGCCATTGAGCAAATTGGGCAGGAAAAGGGCATCGATGTCGAGATCATCATTGATGCCGTGAAGGATGCAGTTGTCGCCGCATCCAAGAAACATTTCCACACGCGCGAGGAACTCGCCGCCGAGTTCAACCGCGAACGGGGCACCTACGACGTCTTCGCGCTCAAGAAAGTCGTGGACACCGTCACCGATCCCGATCTCGAGATCTCCCTGGAGGAGGCGAGAAAATACGACCCGCTCGTAGTCTCCGACACGACCTTGAAGCTGCCGAAGCCGCGGGTCGACCTGGGGCCGGCCCCCAAGCTGGTGATCTCCCAGCTGGGCGGCGAGGCCGAGCGGGAAAACGTTTACAAGGAGTACGCTGACCGGATCGGGGAGGTGGTCAACGGCACCATCAAGCGGTTCGAAAGAGGCGACATCATTTTCGACCTCGGCATGACGGAGGCCATTCTTCCGCGGCGCGAGCAGTCTCGGGCCGAACACTACAACCAGGGTGACCGGGTCCGGGCGGTGATCGTCAACATCGACAAATCGGCCAAGGGGCCACAGATCACCGTATCGCGCACCGACACGCGGCTGCTGATGAAATTGTTCGAGATGGAGGTCCCCGAGATCTATGACGGCACCGTCATCATCGAGAGCATCGCCCGGGATCCGGGGGACCGAGCCAAGGTGGCTGTGCGATCGAAGGAAAAGGACGTCGATCCCGTCGGCGCCTGCGTCGGGATGAAGGGCTCCCGCGTTCAGGCGATCATCCGGGAGCTGCGCGGGGAAAAGATCGATATCGTCCAGTGGTCGGACGAACCCAGCATCTTCGTCGGCAACGCCCTCAACCCGGCCCAGATCGGACGCGTGAGCGTGATCGACGAGCAGGAACGGCGCATGGAGATCACGGTCGAGGACAGCCAGCTGTCACAGGCTATCGGGAAGAATGGCCAGAACGTTCGCCTCGCCTCGCAGCTGATCGGCTGGAACATCGATATCAAGAGTGAATCCGAGAAGAAGCGCGGGATCGAGGATGAGATGGCGCGCATTCAGAGCGGAACACGTGAGATCAAGGCCCTCGTCGGTGTCGGGGAAAAGACGACCCAACGCCTCCTGGATGCCGGGTACCGGTCCCTCGAAGATCTCGTCGCCGCGGGTGCCGATGCCCTCCGCCAGGTCGAGGGAGTAGGGGACAAGACAGCACTGAAGATCATCGAGGCCTGCGAGGAAGGAATCCGACGGCGTGAGGCGATGAAGGCCGAGCAAGCCGAGAGCGTCGCGGCCGACGAGGCTGCGCAGCCGCAAGCCACAACCGGACAGGATGACCCCGGTGCGACC
>JBHHZN010000188.1:0-5484 GCA_046758155.1 Acidobacteriota bacterium
AGGCGCCGGCGGTCGACGCGAAGACTGAAATGGCGCCGCCGGCCCGCGAAGTACTCGCGCAACTCGGCGCGCGCTGCCGCGATCTCGGCCGCCCTCTCATCTCTCACCGGCCTGCCCGCGGGCTCCAGGCGGAGCAGGTCCACCAGGAACTCCTGCTCGGTGGGGCCACCGAGCGCCACACGCCGCAGCCCCCGGTCGGTGAAAGCCAACCAGATCCGCCCGATCGGAGAAGAGAGACTGCCGTACCGGATCGGGACCGATACCCGTGAATCCGAGACGCCGCGTCGCCGGCGGGGGCGCTGTCGCATGGCGGATCATTGTACCAGGATTCCGCCCCCGGCGCCGGGAGCCTAAGGCTGCGGGTGGAGGATCGCCTGGGCCTTGGCGATGACCTCATCGATCGAGAACGGCTTGACGAGCCAGGAACTGCCGACGCTGTCCAGGAACTTTCGTGCCTCGGGCCGCACGACGTCTCCCGTCATGAAGAGGATCTTGTCGAGCATCGATGGGTACTGCCCGGCGATATGATCGTAGATCTGCTCTCCCGACATGTCCGGCATCCGCAGATCGAGAAGGATGAGGTCGTAATCTCGCTCGCCGAGCAGGCGCAGAGCCTGGCAGCCATCGGTCGCCGCGTCGGTCGTGTGCTGGTACTCGGAGAAGATCTCCGCGAGCAGCTCGGTGACGACCTGCTCGTCGTCGATCACCAGGATGTGCCGTGAGCTCTCCAGGCCGTCGGCACCGCTGTCGAACGCTGTCGGGCGGCGGTCCTCCCGGCACGCCGCCGGCAACGCGATGCGGATCTCCGCTCCGCCGCCGTCGAGGTTGCGCACCGTGATGGCCCCCTGGTGGGCGCGGACGATGCCGTACGCCATCGACAGCCCCAACCCGCGACCCTCCATCGAGGCCCCCGCTGAAAAGAACGGGTCGAAGACGCGGTTCAGGAGGTCCTCGGGAATGCCGGGGCCACTGTCGGCGACCGCGATCCGTACCGCGTCCGTCGTGGCCCATGTGGCGATGCGCAGGCATCGTTCACCGCCGGCGTCGGCAAGCGCCTTGACAGCGTTGTCGAGCAGGGCGTGGACGACCTGCCCGATCTGAGAGGCATCGACGCGAGCCTCGACCGCACGGGAAGCCAGATCCCACACCACCTGGATCCCTTCCCGTTGCAGGCGTTCATCCCACTCCTGGACCACCTCGCGCAGCAGGCCGTTCAGGTCGAGGATCTCTCTCTCGGGACGCAGGCTCATCGCGAAGGCCATCAGCTCCTGCAGGATGGTCTTGCAGCGATTCGCCCCGGCGACGATCTTCCCGAGCTCCTCGCGGTGGTCATCGGACTTTCTCGCCAGGACTTCCGCAAACCCCAGGATGCTCGTGAGCGGGTTGTTCAGTTCATGGGCCGCCCCCGAGACGAACACGCCCAGGGAGGACATCTTCTCCGACTGCGCAAGCCTTTCCCTGAGCCGCTGGCGTTCCCGCTCGGCGTGAACCCGCCGGGTGATGTCCTGAACCTGCAGCGTGTAGCCGACCGCGGGAACTTTCGTCTCGAGTTGGACCTTCTCCCCGCCCGGCGCTTGGCTGATCACCCTGCCTGCCCTCGCCTTCGCCCCGGTTCCGGCCGACGCGAGCCGCGGCGTGATGCGCTGCAGCTTGATCTGCACATGTTTCTCGCCGTGGGTGAACGTGGCGGTGGGAAAGCGCGTCGCCCCCAGCTGGTCGAACAATCTGGCAAGGATCGTTTTCCCCTCGGGAAAGATCGCCTCGAGCGGTCGTGACAGCAACTCGCCGGGGCTTTGTCCCGTGATCTGCTCGAAGGCCCGGTTGGCCTTCAGCAGACGCCGATCATGCGAAAGCTCGACGATCCCCTCCGACAGGCTGTCGAGGATCTGATCGCGGGTTCTTCTCTCCTGCAACAACTCCAGCACGACCTCACGTCGGTACATCTTCTCGAATCCATACAGGAGCGGGCCATCGGCGGGGCGACCTTCGAGCAGGATCTTCGTCGCGGTGCGCAAGGCGGCTGCGATCTGCTCCATGGGCATCTTTGCGACGTAGGCGTCGGCATCGATATCCTCGATCCTCTCGATCTCCTGACAGTTGATCCCGGAGAAGATGATCACAGGGATCGCGCGGAACGCCTCCCGGCTCCGGACCCAGTCGCATAGCTGCGTCCCGTCGATCCGGGGCATGATCAAGTCCAGAACCAGCAGATCGGGGCGGCGCATCTGAAGCTGCTCGATCGCCTCGATCCCGTCGCAAGCCACGCGGACGTCGAAGTCGAGGTCGCGGTAGAAATCGCCGAGAACCTGACGGTGAAAGCCGTTATTGTCCACGATGATGACGGCCGCGCGGCTCGATGGGGTCAACTTGGGCGCCTCCATGAGGGGAACCGCGCGGAATATAAGTTTCAGCGCCGGACCATTCAAGATCGGAGCAATCGGAACCTCCCCGCCGCACACGACCACCCCGCAACGCCGGACCCCACGGGGGCAGAACCTGAACCGATTCCCCACCATTTCTCATATAATTAGTGATTGATAAACACATAATCTGTATAGTCGCCCCCCGGCGCCCCCCGGCCCGCCAGGCGAAAACCGGGCCGAGAGGATCCGCCCGGCCTCGGCGTCCCGGCCGGCCGGCTTGGCCTCCGGGTTGTGACAGGGATTCGCCCGGGCCTATAATCCGCCGCCATGAGATCCCAACGCTGGTTCCCCGTCGTTGTCGGTGCCGTCGTCGTCTCCTGCGGCCTCATGCTCTCGCTCATCCTGTCCGATGCCGGCACAGCGGAAAAGAGGACGGAATCCGACGCGGAGAAAGCGCTGCGGTACAACAACCTCGGCATCGCCTATCTCGCCCAGTACAAGCCGGCGGAAGCGGAAAGACAGTTTCGCCGGGCCGTGGCCCTCGACCCGAACTCCATCGTCGGGCACGTCAACATCGGAATCGCCGCCCTGGCCCAGGTCCATTACGACCAGGCGGTCGACGCCTTCCAGGCCGCGCTGCGGCTTGACCCGGACAACATCTACGCCCATTTCAACCTGTCGTTGATCTACAAACTTCAAGGCAAGCCCGAAGACGCTCTCCGCGAGACTCTTCGCGCCGCCGACGGCGACCCGAGAGATCCCGACATCCAGTATCACATTGGCAGCCTGTACATGACCAACCGCGAATACGACAAGGCCATCGAGAAGTTCAACACCGTCCTCAAGCTGGACCCCGACTTTCTTTCCGCCTATTACAGCCTGGGCCGCGCCTACATGGCCAAGGGGAACATCGTCAAGGCGAAGGAGTTCATCGAGAAGCATCGGCAGCTTCAGTCGGGCGCCGGCGCAGGACGCTCGGTCGGCCTGCGCTACGGAGAACAGGGACGATACTCCTACGCGATGGATGACCTCGGGGGCTCGGGCCCGCCACCCGCATTGGAACCCGGCGAGGTCTCGTTCATCGATGTCACCGCCGAGGCGGGGATCCGGTTTCACCAGGGACACCCACCCGATGTCCCGAAGCTCGAGCAAGACGCGCCCCCCGGGGAGCGCTCGTCCGAGCAGCTCCTGAGCACCGTCATCGGCCCGATGCTCGGCTCGGGCCTCGCCCTGGCGGACGTCAACGGGGATGGCCTGCTGGATCTGTTTCTCATCGATGGGGACGCCGACAACGCCGCATCGCGACTGTACCTCAACCGCGGCGGGATGCGTTTCGAACAAACCCCGCTCGGCGGACCCGGAGCGAGGCCGATGGTCACCGGCGCCGCGATGTCGGCGGCGTTCGGCGATCTCGACGGCGACGCCGATGCCGATCTCGTGGTCGCCTTCACCAGCCGGGTCCGCGCCTTCATCAACGACGGATCGGGGCGATTCACCCCCGCCCCGCGCGACTCCGGCCTGGGCGAACGGATCGGTGGACTGCTCGGCGGCATCTCGCTGGCGGATGTGGACCATGATGGGGATCTCGACATCCATGTCGCGGGGATCGCCTCCTCGCTCAAGCCCGACTTCAAGACGATCGCGTTTCCCGACGCGTGGGCCGGTGCCAAGGATCTGCTCTACATCAACGCGACCGGTCCCGCGTCGGAGGACGGCACCGCTTCCCGGGTCAAATTCATCGAGTCGGCAAAGCAGTTCCACGTGGCGCACGACAGGCGGCGCAGCACGGGGGCGGTTTTCTCGGATTTCGACAATGACCGTGATATCGATTTCGCCGTGGCTTCCCCCGGTGACAAGACGACGATCTTTTCGAACATGCGTGACGGGACGTTTCGCGATCTGGGGAAAAAATCGGGTCTGCCCGCCGGCGCCCGGATCCTGGGGATCGCGGCGGGTGATTACAACAAGGACGGATGGATGGACCTCGCGGTCACCACGTGGGGCTCCGGGCTGCCGCGTTTGTTCCGCAACATGCAAGGGCAACCAGCCGGGACCGGCGGTGGCGCCTTCGCCCTCGATGTCACAGCCTTGGCCGAGGTACCCCGCCATATCGCGGTGCCCCAGTTCGGCCTGGCCTTCCTCGATTTCGACAACGACGGCTACCTGGATCTGGTCACCGTCAACGGCAGCGACATCGGATCGGCCCTGATCGTGCTTCGCAACGACGGCAACGGCACCTTCACGGACGCCGGCGCGCTCGTCGGCATCGACCGGATCCGAGCGAAGTCGGGCCGCGGCCTCGCCTACGGGGACCTGGATGGCGACGGCGATCTCGATCTCGTCATCTCCAACGCCGGCGGCCAGCCGACGTTGCTTCGCAATGACGGCGGCAACAAGAATCACTGGCTTAACGTCGCTGCCGCGGGCCTGCACAGCAACAAGCAGGCCATCGGCACGAAGATCGAGGTGAAGTCGGGACGTCTCTGGCAGAAAACCGAGGTGACGGCCGGATCCGGTTATCTTTCCCAAAGCGCCATCGAGGCGCACTTCGGCCTGGGCGCGCGCCGGCGCATCGATACCGTCCGCCTCCTGTGGCCGGGGGGCGTCCTGCAAGACGAGCTCAAGGTGCAGGCGGACGCCGTTTTCGCCGTGCAGGAGCTGGACCGCAAGGGGTCGTCCTGCCCGATCCTCTACGCCTGGAACGGGCGGAGAATGGCTTTCATCTCCGATTTTCTCGGCGGATCGGCCATCGGGTACCGCACCGGCCTCGACACCTTCAACTACCCGGATACCGACGAGTACGTCAAGATCGCGGCCGACCAGCTGAAGGCCAAGGACGGGTATTTCGAATTGCGCTTCGTCAACCAGCTCGAGGAGACCCTCTTCTTCGACCAGGCCCGCTTGCTCGTCGTCGATCATCCTGCCGGCGTCGAGGTGTTGCCGGACGAACGGTTGATGCCGTTCCCGCCGTTCCCCACTTTCAGGCTGTTCAGCATCACGAAGGCCTCACCACCGCTGGCGGCCCGCGACGACGACGGGCGGGACCTGCTCGACGCCGTCTCGCGCATCGACCGCGTGTACGCCGGGCCTGTACCGTACGGTACCGGCCGCCGATTCAAAG
>JBHHZN010000189.1:0-5483 GCA_046758155.1 Acidobacteriota bacterium
CGGCGCGCCGAGGGAAAACAGCACAGGAAACGAGACGACCTCGTTTATTGCGTCGGGCTCTGGTCCTACCAGGTAAGAGATGCCCGCGACCGCCGGTGTCAGATCTACTTCTCTCTCTCTCTGAAGAACAGTCAGTGGTCCGTTGTCCAGATCCGGGAGGCCCTCTAGCCCCTTGCCCTCGACTCCCTCAAGCTTCCGGCTTGGGCTCGCAACTTGGCTGGGATTCACGCTCGCCGCCGTCGCCACGCTGGCAGCCGATGCCTCGGAGCATTTCGCCTTGCTCGGCTGGCCGGTCGCGGCGATCCTCGGTGCCGGCGGTCTCGTCGGACTGATCGCAGTCCGGAAGAGCGCGTACCGCCGCTCCCACCGGCTCCACGACGCGCTGTCGCTGGCCCTGGCCGGAGTGCTCTTCCTGTGCGTCAATAATCTGTCCCGAGCGGTGCGGGTGACGGCTCTCGCCACCCAGTTCGAACAGCAGTCCGCCCTGGAGATCCAGCGCCGGGCCGATGTCCTGCAAAAACAGTTTCGCGATCTCGCCGCTCGAACGGCGAGGCCGCTCGAATATGCCCTGAGCGCGTCGGATCTGCGGTCGACGGCCGCGACCGATGCATTCCCGCTGCTCGATCGCATCGAGCGCATTTCGGGTTTCGCCCAAGAGGGACACGGACTGTCCCTGTATGATGCCGCAAGGCAACCCGTGGCATGGACCGGGGCAAGCTTCCCCGCACCGCCGGGCCTCCTGGACGAGCTGCCTCCGGGAGAGATCACTTTCCGCGCCACCGTCCGCCCCCAGCTCTCCCGTCTTTATGCGATTCTCGCGGCCGATGATCACTTCCTCGTCGCCGAGGCGAATATCACCTCCGTCCTCGACCCTGGAGTCCGCGCTCGCGCCATTCCCGCTCTGGATGACCGCGCGATCCTGAGAATGCAGGATTTTCGCGCGGACACATCCGCCACTTCCGATGCTCTTTTCCGGCGCCGTGGCGACCGGTACGAGGGCCGTTCCCGCGGCGAGCGGCGTCCATTGTTCGCCGCACTGCGAGCTCCGGATGGAACCTTCCTCGGCCACGTGCGCCTCGATCGCCGGACGGCGGCCGATATGAGGGACGCGCTGGAGACAACGCATCGACTCGCCGCCGCCATCATCATCGCGGTTCTCTTCGCGGGCTTGGTCCTGACGATCTTCCCTCTCTGGCGCGGATACCGCGACGGCGGCCGCACTCTCATGATCATCAAGTCGCTGCTCGGGATGCTGCTCATCTGGGCCGCCCGCATCATGCTTTCCTGGTTTTCCCTCAGGTTCTTCATCGGCGGCTCCGATATCTTCGAATCCTCTTTTTTCGCGTCGACCGGCCTCGGAAACCTGCTCCGTTCCCCCGCGGACCTGCTGCTCACGGTCGTGTCTGCCTTCCTCACGGTGCTGCTGGGCCACCGCGTCTGTGGTTACCTGAGGGGACAGGAGCCTCCACCGCGCGCCGCGCGGGTCATGGAGCGGATCGGGGCGATCTTCCTCATCGTCCTCGTCGCGGTGCTGTTGTTCGTCTTCCCGGCCTGGGTCCACAGTCTCGTCGAGAACTCCAACGTCGACCTGCTGACCATCGCCTTCCTCTCACCGTCGCCTCCAGCGCTCGTGCTGCAGATCGCCATGCTCGTCACCTTGGTGACGATCTTTCTGGCGCTCCAAGCGGGACTGCTCCTGGCGGGATCCCGCGGCCGACGACCTGTGCGCCTCTTCGATTTTCCCCCCCGGCCCGGCGCGGGGCTGTCTCGATGGACGACCCATGCCTTCCTTCCGGCCGTGCTCGTGGCCGGGATGCTTTACGACGTGCTCCTGGTGCCTCCCTACCAGGAGGCCATCGAATCACTGTTCGAGAACGTCCTGATGCCCGAGGTTCTCGGACAGCACGAGGAACGCAGAAACCTCCTGCTGAGGACTATCAACGCTCTGGGTGCCGTTCCGGACCTGGCCGATCGGATCAACACCACGCCTCGGGAATCGCGGGACGCGCTGGCGCTGGAACTCTGGCGGCGCACCCCCCTGGACCGCTCCGGATATCATGCCTCTCTGCTGTTGCTGGCCCCCGACGGGGAGATCCTGAGCCGTTTCGCCAGGAACCTCCCCCCCAGCGTGGACAACCCGGTCCAGGATTGGACGCAGGACCGGTCCTGTGCCCCGCGCCTGGAGCACGTGCCGTACCAGGACACCTCGCGACCGATTCTGCACGGGTGCCGCGAGGTGAAGCTGAACGGGCGACTCATCACCATCCTCACCGTCCACATTCTGGATGATTTCGGCAATCTGCCGTTCCTGATCCCGGAGACACCCTACGCGCGAGTCCTCGCGCAGCGAGCCCGCCGCATCGTCCAGCTCCCGCCCTCCTCGAGCGTGAGGCACACAGTGTACACCCTGGATCGGAGGCCCATCTTCTCGAACCAGCGCGTCACTCCCGCCCCCCCACGGCACTTCACCGGCACGCCTGTGTGGGTCGACGGAGTCGAGGAAGACCGCCCCATCCGCACCCTCTTCTTCAGCGATGCGACGCATCTTTTCGCCTTGAGCTTCCCCGCACCGACGTATCTCGAGCGGCTGGCCCGTGGCATCCGGGTGACGTTGCTGGGGCTCCTGTTGCTGGGCCTGCTGCTGGTGCCGGCGGCGCTTCTGCAGGCCCGCGGCCGCCCGCACGGCCTCTGGAACCAGTTCCGCGTGGCCCTGGGAAGCACGCATTACCGGAAGCTCCTGGTCACCTTCACCACGACAACGGTGCTCCCATTGCTCGCGCTCTCCCTGCTCATGTCCAGCTACATACGATCCGGGACGGCTGAAAGCGTCGCCAACCGCGGCCGCCAGGCGATCCAGTCCGCGCTCGCCCTCGTGCGAACCATACAGACCCAGAAGTTCGATCTCGATGACGATATCGCCCATTGGCTGAGCGAACTGGTGGGAGAGGACGTGAACCTCTACCGCAACGGCGAGATCGACGCGACCAGCCGCCGCGAGCTGTTCAGTTCGGGGCTCCTGTCCCCGCGCCTCGACGGGGGCGTCTACCGGCATCTGATCATCGACCCCGGGCGCTTCGCCATCGGCAAGCAAACCCTGCGGGATATCCAGTATCGGACCATCGCGGCCGTCGTTCCCCGCTCGGGCGCCCACGAGGGCTCCCTCTTGTTGAGTCTGCCGTTGGATGCACAGCTTGCCGAGGCCGAGAGCCGGGCCCGGGAAATCGCCGATGCCACGCTCATCACGTTCGCCGGGGTGGTCCTTCTCATGGGAGCCGTGGGGTACGTCCTCGCACGGCGTGTATCACGGCCGATCCGTGATCTCAGCGTCGCCGCCGCCCGCATCGCGGCCGGCGATCTCGATGCGGAGGTTGCGGGGCATCCCCATGACGAGATCGGGGACTTGATCGGGTCCTTCAATGCCATGGCAGCCGCGATCAAACGCCAGCGGAGCGATCTCGAGCGACGTCGCGATTACATCGAGAAGATACTGCTCAACGCCACGATCGGAGTCATTTCGATGGATCGCTCGGGAAAGGTCGTCACGACCAATCCCGCGGCCTCCGACATCCTCGATCTGCCGGGCCTGTCCCCGCAGGCCGAGATGATCGAATTGCTCCGAGGCCACCCCGCCCTCGCCCGACTGGACGACGCCTTGAAGAATCCGACCCGTGACGACTCGCGGGACCTGCAGCTGTTTCTGCCGGGTGCGGGACACGGCAAGGCCATCCATGCGCGCCTCGTACCCTTTCTGGAAGGAGAAGGACTGATCCTCCTTCTCGAGGACATCACCGAGGCGGTTCGATCCAATCGTCTCGAGGCCTGGGCCGAGATGGCCCGCCGCATCGCGCACGAGATCAAGAACCCGCTCACGCCGATACAGCTTTCGGCCGAACATATTCTGCGCGTCCATGACGAGAGACACCCGCGGTTCGACAAGATACTCAGGGAATGCGTCCAGACCATCATGAACGAGGTCGCGAAGCTGAGGCAGATCTCCGGCGAGTTCTCGACTTATTCCCGCATTCCTACTCTGCGAATGGAGCCGACTCCGATGTCCGAGCTGATCGAGGATACTCTGCGGCCCTACAAGGCCCTACCTCGCGGCATCCGTCTGGTGCTCGATGTCCCGCCCGATCTGCCTTCCCTGAAAGTCGATCGTTCCTTGTTCTCTCAGGCCCTGGTCAACCTCATCGAGAACGCGCTGCAGGCCATGATCCGGGGCGGAACCCTGACGATCCGGGCTCATGCGAACGAGGCCGATTTCATCGTGGAAGTGGCCGACACCGGCATCGGCATGGATGTGGCGGACATGCGGCGGATCTTCGAGCCGTATTTCTCGACGAAGGACACCGGTACCGGGCTCGGCCTGGCGATCGCCCGGAAAACGATCGAGGAGCACGGCGGGAGCATCGCGGTATCGAGCAGGCCGGGTGCGGGAACGATGATGCGGGTCATCCTCCCGTCAGCTCTCGGCGAAAAGACCGGGTCAGCCGCCGACTGAGAGGCCGGTCGGACGGGGGTCAGGAAAGGGAGCCGGACATCATCCGTCCTCGATCTCCGTGTCCTCGGCATCCTCGGCTACCGGCTCGAGCTCGAGGGGCTTCGTGGATATGACTTGCATATCCAGCCCACACTCGGGACAGCTCAAGATCTCCCCGGTTGCCGGTTCCTCGGCAATGAACTCCGCCTCACATTCCATGCATGCGGCGAGCATAAGACCTCCTCTCAAAGGAAGAGCCCTTCCACCATGCGAGAAAGCTCGATATCATCACACTCTCCGGACGGGCACAAGAGGAATTCCCCCTCATCGCGCCCTCCCGGCGGAGCCTATCGCTTGGTCCGATGTCTGGAACCATCGCCCTCTCACCGTCTCAACGGGGGACGGACAGAGAGTCGATGCCCTCCACTGTCGTGGTCGCCGAGGAGCATTTTGCCCCCGCGCACACGAGCAGATGGGCCCCCTCCGGCGGCTCGGTCTCCAGGGCGGCGATCCGCTCGTCGTCCCTGCCGGGCCGCAGGTGGATCACCAGCTTGCCCGGATCGAACACCTTCCAGGCCGCATCCGCCAGGGACCCGACCCGCGCGGAATCGTCCTCCCCGATGACAACGTAGCGGGTCGGTCGTCGCAGATGGGCATCGATCGCCAGGCCGAGTCCGCCGTGTCGATGATCCACCTTGTCCGTGGCGGAGATCAACAACTTCAAGCATTCCTCCGCCCGGTCGTGGTAGGCCGCGTCGCCGGTATGCAGCCAGAGGCGGTCCAGTGTCAGGGCGGCCACGGCGTTCAAGGCGGGGTAGCCGGTGTCATCATTCAGGCGTCTCTTGCGCGACAGGTAGCCGAAGGCGCCGGGGTCGGGGACCGTGTCCAGGAAACCGCCCTCCTCGGGGTCCCAGAAAAGATCCACTGCGCGCCGCATCAGCTCGATTCCCATCACCGCGTCCGACGGCGCAATTCGGAATTTGGCGAGCGCCTCCAGCAGCAT
>JBHHZN010000190.1:0-5418 GCA_046758155.1 Acidobacteriota bacterium
GATCTCGCCGATATCCCGGAGCACTGCCGCAGAGGTCTCCCAGCGTCCCGGCAGAGTCTTGGTGCTCCTGTCCTTGGCGGTATCCAGCTCCTCGGGCGTGGGCGGCACCACGCCGGTGATCCCCTCTAGCTCCTTCTGGATCTCCCTCATCGACTCCTTGGTCCTGTCGGTCTGCACGGGCGCCAGAATCAGGAAGGGCCGCTGCCCGCGCGCATCGGGAATGATGCTCCGCGCGCCGTACGACCAGTGCTTGTCCTCGCGCAGGTTCATGTTGATACGGGCCGTGAAGCCGCCTCCGAGAACGCGGTTGACCGCCTCGATGGCGATCTCGTCCGGGTTCGCCTTGGGAGGGATGAGATGGCCGGCCAGGATGATCGATTGAAGTGATCCGGGACGATCGATGATGTAAACCTGCGACTTCTTTTTCTGCGTCACCGTGGCCAGGTTCTTCCTGGGAATCTTCGACGACTTCCAGTCCGCGAAAAGCCGTTCGAGCTTCGGCTTCATCTCCCTCAGCGTCGTGTCGCCCACGATGATCAGCGTGGCGTTGTTGGGCCGGATCCAGGTGTCATGAAACGCGCGCAGCTTCGCCGGTGTGAGGCTGTTGACCGACTTCTCGGTTCCGGACCCGGTAAACGGCGTCCCGTAGGCGTGCCCCTCCTCGTACAATAGCTTCGGGAAAACCCGTAACGCCATCTGAAACGGCGTGGCCTTCTCCCGCTGGATCTTGGCGAGTTGCTCCTTCTTGAGGCGGGCGAACTCGGCCTCGGGGAAGGATGGGTTGCGCACGACGTCCGAGAAGATATCGAGCGAGGCGTCGAGGTTTTCTCGAAGAGCGGACAGCGAGATGATGGACATGTCCAGATTGGAGCCGCTGCTCAGCGTCGCGCCCAGCATCGACAGTTCGTCGCTGATCTCGAGCGCCGTGCGATGGGTCGTCCCCTCGTCCATCATGTCGAGCGTCAGGCTGGCCGTGCCCGGCACCGCGGAGTGATCCGCCGCGTAGCCGGCATCGAAGGCCAGCCTGCAGTTGACGACCGGCACCTCGTGCCGCTCGACCAGGATCACGCGCGTTCCGTTCAACAGCGTGGTCTTTCGCAGCCTGGGAAAGATCACCTCGGGGAACGAAGCGACCTCGGGCACCTTGCTACGATCCACGTTGGTCGCGATCGTCTTGTATTTCGGAAACGGCCGGACCTCCAGGGTGAAATCGCCGTCGCCGAGCCAGTCGTTGGCCGCCCGTTTCAGCTCCGACTCGCGGGCCTCCGCCACGCGCTGCAGCGTCACCTTGTAGAAATCAGGCCGTCCCCCGTAGACCTCGTTCATCGCCAGGATGTCCGACTTGCCGCCGAATCCGCCGATCCTTTCGATCCCACGGACGAAGCGGGCGCGGTACTGGGTCTTCACGCGCTGCAGCTCGCGCGCGGTGGGGCCTTCCTTCAAGAGCTTCCCGAGCTCCTCATCGATCGCTTTCTCGACCTTCTCCAGATCCTGGCCGGGAGTCGCGGTCGCGTAGATGACGAACAGCCCGCCCAGCTCGCGGTCAAAGCTGAAGCTGGTCACATCCGTGGCGATCCGGTCGTCGTAGACAAGCCTCTTGTAGAGCCGCGATGTCTTGCCGTCCGCGAGGAGGTTGCTGACCATGCCGAGGTAATCGGCATCGAGCGTGCCCCATGCGGGCATGTTCCAGGCCTTGTAGATCCGCGCCTGCGGGACCCGATCCTGCAGCACCATCCGGTGCGAGCCGGTCCGCTTGGCGACCCACGACTCCTGCCGTCCGACCGGCGGGCCCGCGGGGATGTCACCGAAGTACTGCTCCACCTTCTTGTGGACTTCCTCGGTGTCGACGTCGCCCGCGATCGCGATGACCGCGTTGGCCGCCCCGTAGTACCGCTTGAACCATTGATGGACATCCTCCACGCTGGCGGCGTTCAGATCGTCCATCGAGCCGATGACCGACCATGAATACGGGTGGCCCTTCGGGTAAGTGCTCTGGAAGATGTTGATGAAGGCCTTCCCGTATGGCTGGTTTTCCCCCTGGCGCTTCTCGTTCTGCACGACGCCGCGTTGCTCGTCCAGTTTCGCCTGGTCCACCGCCCCGATCAGATGGCCCATCCGGTCCGACTCCATCCAGAGCGCCGTGTCCAGGGCCGTATTCGGCACGTTCTCGAAGTAATTGGTCCGATCGAAGTTGGTGGTCCCGTTCATGCCGGTGGCACCCACGCGGTCGAACGCCTTGAAGTAATCGTCGTTGAAGTTCTCACTGCCGTTGAACATCAGGTGCTCGAACAGATGGGCGAAGCCGGTCTTGCCCTCCTTCTCGTTTTTCGAGCCGACGTGATACCAGACGTTGACACCCACGATCGGCGCCTTGTGATCCTCGCTCACGATCAGCGTGAGGCCGTTATCCAGGACGAACTTCGTGAACGGGATGTCGATGTCACCGGCCGCACGCGCCGTAATCGCGCTGATCAACCCGACCACGGCCAGGCACAGCAGTCTTCTGACTTTCATGGATCCCTCCTCAGGCGAAGCGCCGTCGTCACCGCGGCGCTCGATCGCATTGAAACCATCCACTCCGTCTCGTCACGCCCGTCCGATCTCACCGGGCAGCTCCGCTTGCGGCGGGCACGGCGCCGGCCGTACGGTCCCATCCGACAATCGGATCGAGCGTGCGTCGAGACATGGCGTGATACATGGGACGGGCCTTCTCGTAGATCCGACGGGCCATGGCCGCCCCCTCCTTCGTCTTGGTCATGGCCCGGTAAAGCGGCGTGAGGAACTTGCGCCGTCCCTGGCTGGTCAGGAACTCCTCCATCCGGCCGTAGGCCGGCTCGTAGGCGTGCTTGACCGCCAGGACCAGCCATTCGTCCAGGATCTCGGCGTTGCCCGTGCGGGTGAGCCCGAACGCCTCGTCGAGCTCCCGCATGCGCTCGGCGGTCAGGTCCTCGGGCAGCGCCCGGATGAACCGCTGCCATTCATGCGTGGTCCAGCCCCCGGTGTCGAGATCCTTCGCGGCGACCTTCCCCGCGGACCAGCGGGCCGCCGCCTCATCGACGATCGCGAACTGCCTCGAGCGAGCCACCGGCGCATCGGCGGGCACACCGGGCCCGGTCAGCCACGCCTCGATATCCGGTGCGGAAGCGGTCTTGGCGGGAGTCGCATGACCGATCAGGTGCTCGCGCAGGAAAGCGCGCAAGTCATCGGTCGTCACGCTCGTGAAGGCGTGATCATCGAACCAGTCTCGCAGGAAGGCATCGAAGACGTCGCGGCCGTATGTCTTCTCGAGCAGCCGGAGCAGAAGCGCGCCTTTCTCGTACGGCACGTCGGTGAAACCATCATCCGGGTCGCGGCCCGCCAGGTCGATCTCCAGGACCTGGTCGCCCGGCTTATCCGCCATGGAGGCGATCTCCTTGTCGAGATCCTGCCTGCCCAGCGCCCATTCCATCTCCGCGCGGTCCGGGCCGTACACCTCCTCCATGATCCGCCTCTCCAGGTAGGTGGTGAACCCTTCATTGAGCCAGAAGTCGGACCAGGTGGCGTTGGTCACGAGGTTGCCCGACCAGGAGTGGGCCATCTCGTGCGCCACCAGCGAGACGAGCGATCGGTCGCCCGCCAGAACCGTCGGCGTCGCGAACGTCAGCATCGGGTTCTCCATCCCGCCCAGCGGGAAGGCGGGCGGCAGGACGAGCAGGTCGTACCGGCCCCAGCGGTAGGGCCCGTAGATGCGTTCGACGGCCTCCAGCATCCTCCCCATGTCGGCGAACTCGTACACCGCCTTGTCCAGCACCGACGGTTCGGCCCAGATGCCGGTGCGCGGGCCGATTTCGCCGAAGGCCAGATCACCCACGGCCAGGGCGACGAGGTATGGCGCGATCGGATGGGTCATGCGGAACGTGAATTCCCCCGGGCCGTCCGCCAGGTGCTCGGCGGCCATCACGGCCCGCAGCGGCGGCGGCGCGTGCACCCTGGCGTTGTAGGTGACGCGCACAGCGGGGCTGTCCTGACAGGGGATCCAGGAGCGGGCGTTGATCGCCTCCGACTGGGTGTAAAGAAACGGGTGTTGCTTCGAGGCGGTCTGCTCCTTGTCGAGCCATTGAAGCCCCGTGGACCCCGGCCGTGTCCGGTACCGTATCCGGACACGATCGGTCGTGGCGTCGGGCAGATCCACGATCAGCTCGGATCCGAGGATGGGATCGGGCCGCCCCAGGCGCCAGGGCGTCTCCGCCATCTTGCCTTCGCCCGTGCCGGCCTCCACCTGGAGGATCTCCAGATCCCGCGTGTCGAGCCGCAGCGGCTCGGCCGCCGCCTCCGGGTCGCGCTCCAGGTGCAGGACCACGCCGCCATCGAGGACCTTACGTTCGAACCGGACATCCCAGTCCAGATCCAGGTGGACGACTCTCACCTGGTCGGGGCGGGCGTAGGAGTGCACGTCGCGACGGCGGGCCGTTTCAGGAGCGGGCGCGACCTGTCCCGCGGCGGCGGACGGCGGCGTGCCCGGTCCGGAGCAACCACCCAGCAACGCCAGAGCCGACCAGAGCAAGGTCGCGATCGGATCCGGTCTTCTCATATCGAAGTCCCCCTCGCAATCCGCTGTGAAGTTGTGGCAGGATGCTGCATCCTCTAGGGACCGAGTGCTCTGCCGGTTTCCCGGCAGTTTACACCGTTTTGGATGGAAGGAGATCGGCCAGAAATGAACCACGCAGCCCGAGCGGGACTGGGACTGGCGGGCCTGGTGCTCGCGACCGCGGCGCACGCGGCCGCAGCCGAGCACCTGCCGGCGATCAAGGAGATGGTCGGCCAACTCGACAGGCGGGCCGGTCTGATGACTATCTACCTCGACGAGCAGCGGGGGCAGGTTTTTCTCGCCGTGCCCGCGGCGCGGGACTCCGACGAAGGACACGTCTACCTCTATGTGGAGGGGCTGGCCACCGGCCTGGGCAGCAACCCGGTCGGACTCGATCGCGGGCAGATCGGACCGGCCCGCCTGGTCGGCATCCGGCGTGTCGGCGGGCGCGTGCTGGTCGAGGAGAAGAACCTCAAGTTCAGGGCGCTGTCGGACAACCCCGCCGAGCGCCGCGCCGTGCGTCAAGCCTTCGCGCGGTCGGTCCTGTGGGGCGGCGAGATCATCGCGGAGGATCCGGACGGCCGCGTTCTGGTCGACTTCACCTCCTTCGTGGTGCGCGACGCGCACCACTCCGCCAGGACGCTCGAGGCCACCGGCCAGGGGGCGTTCACCCTGGACAAGGACCGCAGCGCGCTCGACCCGGAGGCCTGCCTGGCCTTTCCGGATAACGTCGAGTTCGAGGCGTTGCTGACGTTCCAGGGGAAGAAACCGGGGGCGTTCGTCCGCGCCACGGTGCCGGAATCTTCCTCGGTGACGATGATCCCGCGCGCCAGCGCCTGCTGACGCTTGAA
>JBHHZN010000191.1:0-5410 GCA_046758155.1 Acidobacteriota bacterium
ATCGCATGGTTGGACATTCACCTCTCGACGCTCTACGTTTGAGGTAATTCCTAATCGAAGCCATGTCACCTAACGCACCGAAATCACCCCGCCGCCGAGGGCGCCGCCTCCCGCGCGCGCTGCCTTCGCTCGCCGCGCTCGCGCTCGCCGTGGCCACGACGGCCACACCCGGCGTTCGCGCCGGAACGCGAAGCACCGACGAGCCGATCAGGGGGCTTCAATTCGCCCAGATCGAGAGGGTTCAACTGGTGATCGTGCCGGCGACGGTGACCGACCGGAAGGGCAGGCCCGTGCTGGGGCTGACACAGGATGATTTCACCCTGTTCGACGAGAACAACCCGAGGGAGATCGAGTTTTTCGCGACGGAGACCAACGCCCCGATCTCGCTGGCCTTCCTGCTGGACGTCTCGGGGAGCATGCGCCAGCCCGGGAAGCTGGAATCCGCCAAGTCCGCCATCGCATCGTTTCTGGACGATCCCGGACGCGAGGATCTGTTCGGACTGATCGGCTTCGCCGACGCCCAGGTCACCTGGATCACATCGTTCACGACGGATTCAAGGGAGTTCCTCGAGCGACTGAACGTGCAGGAAGCGTACGGTCAGACCGCCTTGTACGATGCGCTGGCGGCCAGCCCGCGACTGGTGGACGAGGATCCTCACAAGCGCAAGGCGATCGTCCTGTTCACCGATGGACTGGACAACGCGAGCCGATTCACCCCCTCCGAGGCCGTCCGGCTCGCGCGCCTGGTCAGCGTGCCGATCTACACGATCAGTTTCATTCCACTGCCCCGCAAAATGCTGTCGGAGGAAAACCGGGAGAGCCTCCTGATCCTGCAGCGTTTCTCCAATGAGACCGGTGGATCCCTGTTCGCCATCCACGATTCCCAGGACCTGGCGGCGGCCATCGACCGGATTCAACAGGACCTGCGCTCGCAGTACGTCTTCGGGTTTTCCCCCGATCTCACGGAGACCGACACCGGCTTCAGGCGCATCCGGCTGGAGACCCGCAGCTCCCGCCTGAGTGTGCATACGCGAACGGGGTACAATAGCGGTTCCTGAGCTCGTTCAGGCGGCTCGCATCGCTCGGCGAGGGGCGGCCCGCCAAAGGGGTTGACCTCGACGGTCGTCGTGGCTAACGTGAACGATTCAGGAAGCCGACACATTCCTTGCTCATCCAGTTCACGGGGAGATTTCGTCATGATGAGGAAAGATCGGACGATTCTGGCGGCGCTGATCGCCGTTACATTGGCCGGAACAGCCGGGTGCGTCACCAGGGGGCAGTTCCGCGAAAACTCCGCATCGGTCGATGGCCGTATGTCTTCGGTGGAGAGCGGTGTGGAGGCCAACGAGCACCGGATCTCGGATCTCAAGCAAGAAACCGACCAGAAGCTCGCCGCCATCAGGGAGCAGGCGGGCCGGGCTCTGGCGACCGGGCAGGAGGCCGAGGAGCTGGCCAACCGCGCCCTCAACGGCCGGTTGCTGTGGACCGTCAACCTGACGAACGACCTGGTCAAGTTCTCCTTCGAGAAGGCCATCCTCAGCCCGGAGGCGGAGGCGATGCTCGATGACCTGGCCGAGAAAATCAGGTCCTACGGCAAGGCGGTCTACCTTGAGATCGAGGGCCACACCGACAGCAGCGGCTCGGAAGGCTACAACAAGATCCTGGGCGAGAAACGCGCCCAGGCCGTCAGGGACTACCTCGGCCTGGCGGGCGGCATCCCCTTGCACGCCATGAGCACGATCTCGTACGGCGAGAGCCAGCCGATCGCGGACAACTCCACCAGGGAGGGACGAGCCCAGAACCGGCGCGTGGTCATCAAGGTGCTCGAGTAGCGGCTCCACCGCCGTCGCCTGTCTCATCCCCTCGCCTGCCGATGGCCAAGGGGGCGATAGGCCGTGAGCGATCCTGTCTCCGCGATCGCTCGCGGGGTCTCTTGCTCAGGATGCTCGATGCAGGGGGGATCGGCGCGGAAGCACCGGGCGCATTTTTCGAGAGGGGCGGGCCTGCCCCTGTTTCAACAACGAACGGTAGGTCCTGAGGACCACGGATTCGCCCGGCTCGATGGCATCCATCTCGGTGAACAACCGCCGGACGATGTCATCGTATTGCGTGCCAGTCCGCCCCGCGCCCAGCAGCAACCGGTTCACGTAGCGGGCCGCCCGATCCACCAGCTTGCCGTTGGTGGGGGAGACCCACGTCATCAGGTTGTTCTCGTAACGTCCCAGACGCCCCATCACAAGGGTGGAATGAATATTCAACATCTGCTTCAGCAACAGGTGCTGAAAGAGGTCCCGCAGGCCGCCCACCCTCACATCGTGGTGGAGGTCCCCGAGTCGCCATCGGATCGCGTCACGCGATCTCCGGATGACGAATTCGTGATGTATCTTGTCGGGGATCTGACGCCGCCTCCGTTCCACGGCATGGAGGCTGAAGTCGAACCCCTGAAGATACTCCGATGTGGTTCTCGGGTCGACATCCGGCCAGTCCAGTGGTCTCGGCGCCCTGTTGAGCAACCGGGCCCACGCGTCCGCCGAGCTTCCGGCCCCCTCCAACGACACGTAACACAGGGAGTACCGGGAACGCCGTTCTTTGAGCTGATCGAAAGCGACCAGGCTGAACGTGGGGGCCCGTTCCGTGGTATCCGTGAGAACCGTGATCCCGTAGTCCCTGACCCTGTAGGTGACATGGTGTCCCGTCGAGTAGATGTCGGACTCTTTCTCGATGAAATCGACAAGAAACGAGAGATCGGTTTCCTCGACCCGCCGCCGGAATCCCGCGATCAGCTCCCCGGCCGGCTCCCCTGGATGAAGTAACGCCGCGCCCACGGCCAGTTGCAGGACCGTGCTGGCTTGCATGCGCGTGCTGCCGGCCAGGGCCATGGGGCCGACCGAGAGGCAGATCTTGTCGATGTCGCGGTTGTCATGCACCCGCCGGAATCGCTCGACGTGACGAACGAGCACGGGATCGGCGTTGCAGTACAAGAAGCAGGGAGGATTGGATGACAACCGGGCCGCCTCCTCCGTCGCTCCGATGACGTAGGGGGTTTCTCCACCCTCCGTGCAGCCGATCAAGAGGTCTCCCTCGACGAAACCCATCTCTTGCAGGTGTCTCGCACCGTAGTCGGGGTGGTCCTCGAAGCCTTCGAGCGCCTCGACCAGGGCCACGTCTCCTCCGGCCATGAAGGACCGCACCTGCTCGGAGCCGCCGTGTGCCTGCCGCCACAGGAACTCCAGGCTCAGGGAAAGCCGCCCGGTCGCTCCACATCCGCACAGGAACACCCTCTTGCCGCCCGTCAGGGTCGCCTCGATCCTGTCGGCCAGGCGACCGATATCCTGGGCGTATCGCTCGAGGGTTCCCAGGGCGTGAAGGTCGATGGTCTTCAGAACGGAAACCGCTTGCGGCAGGTCGCTGAGCGCCCAGCGGGAGAGCCGGCGCGTTGCCGGGTGGGGCTGCTCGGTCGGTAAGGCTCCTAGTCGATAAAGATGAGCGACCCGGAGGAATGCACGCGCCCGTTCTCGCGGGGTTTCGGCGCGCGTCTCTCGCGTCGATCCCGGCTTTCCCTGTTTTGTCATCGATGGCATCTGTATACGACCAGATACGAGAATCAACAAGAACCAAACCGGCCATGCCCCCTCGGCGTCCCCTCCCTCTCTTCGGTGGATCCGGGCCCGGCGAGGACGAATCGAAGCAACCCGCATTAAGATCACAAATGTTCTTGAGTTCTCAAGGCCGGCGGGGGATACTCGGTCGACCTGGGGGCCCTTCCAGGGTCCTTCCGGTCTCGCGCGGGGCGGAACCCGGTGTCCTGGTCCGAGGTCGCAGGAAAATGAGAGAGTCTCGACCGAGCAAGACGACTAGCGCGATGGGTCGATGGGGGGCCCTTCTCATCGTCGGCCTGGGCGCCAGCGAAGTGCTGATCATGATCAGTCCGTTCGCCGGCTTTTTCTATACCGGCGTGCGCTTCGAGCCGCTGCTGGGGCTGCTGTCCCTGAGCCCCCTGACGGCATGGCTCGACGGCTTCTTTCTCAACCACGCGGCGGTGACCACCTCGCGGGTGCTGGAGTGGCAGCGCACCATCGGCCGCTATCTGTTCGCCCTCGGGCTCTGGGGATTCCTCATCAGCGCCGGGCAGGTGTACGGCAAGAAGATCCTGCGCCGAGGGGTGGCGACAGGCCTTCTGTACCGCTTCTCCAGGCATCCGCAGTACCTCTGCCTGGGCGTGGCGGGATGGGGGCTTCTGACCATCTGGCCGCGGTTTCTTCTCCTGGGGCTGTGGGTCACGATGCTCTTCCTGTACGCCGGCCTTGCGCGCTTCGAGGAACGACGCATGGCGGAAAGGTTCGGCGAGGAATACAAACGCTACGCTCGTTCGCGCGGCGCGTTCCTGCCCGGGAGCCCCGTGCGGCGGCTGTTCGAGGCCGGCTTCGGCCGACTCCGCCCCCGCCCCCTGGGGTGGGCGACGGCGTACGCGCTGTGCCTGATGGTGGCCTTCGCGCTCGGCGGAACGCTGCGCGCCTACACCCGCAGTCACACCGCCATTCTCGAGCGCCCCGACGCTCGGACGATTGTCATCAGCGCCTGGCCTCAGCCGGAAGAGTGGGTCTCCCGGGTCGCCGACGCGGTCCTCGCCGACCCGACGGTCCAGGAACGGATCGATCCCTCGGACGACCGGCCGCTCGTGGCCACGATTCTCCCCGCTCGGTACATCATGAAGGGGATGTACTACATCGAGCCGGACGGCAACGACGCGAGGAATCGCTCCGGCGGGCTGATGAGAAGCCTGCGGAGGGTCTCGCGCCTGGCGGTGATGTTCCTGCTACCGATCGAGGGCGTCACACGGCCGCCCGATTTCATGGGGATCGATCCGGATGCCGGCTCCGAGCCGGTCGAGGTCGTCATCGCGCGTGCCGAAAAGCCTTACAAGAATGGACTCGCGCTGGAAGAAGCCCTGGACGCCGGCGTGCGCCTGACACCCCTCGTGGTGGCGCAGGTCGCTCCGGCCGGAGGCCCCGTGGAGTCGGTCCGGATTCCCCTGCCGCGCAACCGCTGGGGCCCCCGGGTGGTCATGCCGCTGTTCTGACACGGCTCTTCGCGCGGGCGCCGGGCGGTGTCCCCGCTCCGGCGAAGTCACGGCGCGGCGGGACGGTCGCACGCCCGGAGGGATCTGAGCCCCCGCCCCGCGGCTTCGAAGATGGATCCCAGCCGACCCGGCACGCTGCAGGACGACCCGCCCGGCACCGTTCCCCCGAGTGGGCCCGGCGATCACCGAGCTGCACGAGACGCCGGAGCCCGCCACGGCGTGCCGCGGCGATCCCCCGGCACCGGAGCGACGCGGGTGCAACCGGGGGTTGAAGCCGTTGAGGTGTCACGCGGTATTCTCGGATGTTCACCTATCCTCTTGTTTCTCTCG
>JBHHZN010000192.1:0-5317 GCA_046758155.1 Acidobacteriota bacterium
GTCGGCGAGGAGCGGGCAGCGAGAGGCGTCGCGTCGCAGCCAGGCCCAGCATGGATCCGACTCGTCGCCGCGAGAGCGGCCCGGGGCGAAGGGCGCCGCTGCGCGAGCCGATCACGTACAGGGTCGAGAGGCGTCACGGCACAGCCGGCCACAGAAAGACCAGACCCGCCCCGACGTCATGAGCGCCGTGGCGGTGGGGGAGGGCCCGATGCGTTCGTGGTAACATATCGCCGCACCGTCAGGCGGGCGGAACAAGCCGACGGCGGCACAGGAAGCGATTCTCCGGGGGAGAGGAGTTGCGCCTGACATCGGATGTGGGCGAACGGGCCCGGCGGGTCAAGCTCATTCTCATGGACGTCGACGGCGTCATGAGCGACGGCCGGATCATCATGCAGGCGCAACTGGACGAAGCCAAGGCGTTCGACGCGCGTGACGGCGTGGGGATACGTCTCGCCCAGCGCGCGGGACTGCTCACGGGCGTGATCACCGGCAGACTCAGCATCGCGACGACGCGACGCGTCAGCGAGCTCGGCATGGAAGAATTCCATCAGAAGGTGTTCAGGAAGATCGAGGTGTACGAAGCGATCCTGAAGGCCCGTCGGCTGAGCGACGACCGGGTCTGCTTCATGGGCGACGATCTGGTCGACATCCCGATCATGAAGCGGGCCGGACTGGCGGTCGCCCCGGACGATGCGCGTCCCGAGGCGCGCCGCGCGGCCCAGTTCGTCACGGCCCGGCCCGGCGGGCGGGGAGCCGTGCGCGAAATGATCGACTTCATCCTGAAGGTCCAGGGGCATTGGACCAAGGTGACGCGAGACTACCGTTAGGAGGAACCGATGCCGTTCATGCGTTTCCTGGCCGTGATCCTGATCGTGGCGATCTTCTGCGTCGCCCTCATCTTCACATACCAGAACAAGGACCAGACCGCTTCCCTGACGCTCGGGTCGCACACGACGGACCCGATACCCGTTTTCATCGTCATCCTCGGATCCTTCCTGGTGGGCGTCATCTTCACGAGCATCATCGGGATCATCGAAGGGATGAAACTCCGCGTCGCCAACGCCCGGCTGAAGAGGAAGAACAAACGACTCCAGATGGAAGTCGACGCACTGCGCAACCTGCCTCTGTCGGGCCCGGGGGACCAGGAGCGCCCTCCCGAGCCACCGGCCCCCGAAGAGGAGGGGGCGCTCTGAGGAGAAATCGACCCTGCCGCAGCTCGACCTGACCCTCATCTCCATCCTCGTGGTCGCTCTGGCCGTCGGCTTTACCGCCGGCTGGGGCGCCGGCCTCGTTCACCGGTGGCTGAACCGCGACGAGGCCGACATCAACAAAGACTTCGCCCGCCTGTACGCCGGTGGCATCGCCCACCACATCGCCGGGCGGATCGACGAGGCGATCGATCAGCTCACCCGGGCGGCACGGCTCCGCACCGACGTCGTCGGCCTGTACCTGATCCTCGGCGACCTCTACCGTCAAAAGGGCCTCCTCGACCGCGCCATCCGCGTGCACTCGCGGCTACTCGGCCGCCAGGACCTGACCCGCGCCGAGAGGGCCCAGGTCCAGGCAAGCCTGGGCGCGGACTTCAAGACCGCGGGACTCGTGGACCGCGCGCACCAGGCCTACCGGCTGGCGCTCGACCTGGACGCGCACAATATCCAGGCCCTGCGGTCGATGTCCCGGTTCAGCATCGAGGAGCGCGACTGGGAGCAGGCCCTGGAGCTGGAGGAACGGCTCATCAGGCTCGACAGCTCCCGCAGGAACCGTCCTCTCGCCTTCATCTACAACGAGATCGGCCGCGAGCACATGATGCAGGGCAACGGGCACCTGGCCCACCGGAATTTCCAGAAAGCGATCGCCGTGGACGAACGCACCTATCCGGCTCATGTTTTCCTGGGCGACGAGTACTTCAAGAGGGGAAAGCTCAAGAGAGCCGTGGCACAGTGGGAACGGGTTGTCGATCTGGAACCACGCCTCCTGCACCTGGTCTTCGATCGGCTCGAGGGCGCCTACAACGAGCTGGGCAGGCAGACGGCGCTGGCGGACCTCTGCCGCAGGATCGCGGAGCGGGATGAGGGTGACTGGCGCGCCCGCGTGCTGCTGGCCCGCATCGAAGCGGGCCGTGGAGACGAGCAAGCGGCGTATCACCACCTGCTCGATGCCGCCGGGATATTCCCGCAGTCTCTGACGATCCAGCAGGAACTGTGGCGCATGACGCTCGAGCGCGGACTGAATCGCGACAAGGTCCGTTCGTACCTGGACATTATCAAGGGAATCAGCGACTTCGCCGATCCCTTCGTCTGCGCCAAGTGCGCGTACCGCTCCCTCGACTATCTCTGGAGATGTCCTCGGTGCTACGAATGGGACACGTTCAGCGACCCGATGCCCGCGGATCGCGTCCGGGCCCGACCACCCGATTCCCGGCCTTGACCCCCGCCTCGCGCGGCATCATTTTTTCATTTCCTGAGATCCTTGAACCCTTCGGGCGCGTTGAGTAGGGAGGTGGATACAGCGTCTCCGGCAAGGTGGACGAACGCCGTTTCAGCCGCTATGGTTCCCGGGGGGCTTGCCGGTGAGGCGCAACGGGAGGGATCGGCGGGAGCGCCTCAGGGCACGATCTCTTGACCACACCGCGATCTGACAATAAAATAAGGGCTTACGACGATGGAGTCGTCTCAACTGCAACCTGATATCCCCAGTGCTCTCGGCCGCAAGGTCCAGTTCCTTCTCCTGACATTCACCGTCTCGTCGGTGGCCGTCCTGGCGATGGCGATCGCCGGCGGCGGATCCCCGCCCGGAGTTTCCGACCACGAGGCGCGCAAGCCGGTCGTCTCCCATCCGTCCGAGCAGCGGCAGGTGGTGCCGGCCGAACGCAAGGAAAAGCGCGACCTGAACCTGCCCCGGCCGAGCGAGAGCCCCCAGACCTCCCTGTATCTGCCCAACATCGCAGACATCGCCGAGAGGGCCAATGGTGCCGTCGTCAATATCCGTGCCACGGAGATCATCCACGGGCGGCGTCAACGACGCGCGCCGGACGGCCCATTCGAGTTCTTCTTCCCCCGGCCGGATCGCGACCGCAATGACGACGACCAGCGGCAGGACAGCGGCGGCACGGGCTTCATCGTCACGCCTGATGGTCATATCATGACCAACTACCACGTCATCAAGGACGCCGACCGCATCATCGTCCGTCTGCCGGAGGATAGCAGCGAGTACCGGGCCACCGTGGTGGGCACCGACCAGCTGACGGACCTTGCGCTCTTGAAGATCGACGTCGGGCATGACCTGCCCACGATCCCCCTGGGCGATTCGGATCGGTTGCGCGTGGGCGAGTGGGTCATCGCCATCGGGAACCCACTGGTGTACGACCATACGGTCACCGTGGGGGTCGTCTCCGCCAAAGGACGCAAGCTCGTCGGGCTCTCCCGCGATGTCTCCCTCGATAACTACATCCAGACAGACGCGGCGATCAACCGGGGTAACTCGGGCGGCCCCCTCCTGAACGTTCGGGGAGAGGCCGTCGGGATCAACTCCGCCATCAGCGTGGCGGGCCAGGGCATCTCGTTCGCCATCCCCATCAACATGGCGCGCGACGTGATGGTCCAGCTTCGTGAGACCGGCAAGGTCTCCCGCGGTTTCCTGGGCGTGACAATCCAGGACATCCAGACCGAGATGCGGGCGGAAGACCGCGAGTACTTCCGCCTCGAGGGCCGGCAGGGCGCCTTCATCCAGTCGGTCACACCGGGCCAGCCGGCCGCCGCCGCCGGTCTGCAACGCGGTGACGCCATCGTCCGCGTGGACGACGAGGAGATCACCGGCAGCGACGATCTCATCCGGACCATCTCGTCCAAGTCGCCGGGGGCCAAGGTCAGGCTGGGGATCGTCCGTGACGGCAAGGAGCGCGACGTGGCCGCCAAGCTGATCAATCGGCCCAATCCCCTGGCGCGGGACGCGCGGCGCGGGCAGCCGCAAGACCAGGAGGAGCCGCTGTCGGACAAGAGGCTCGGGATGACCGTGGAAGACTTGACGCCTCAGGCCCGGCGTGAGCTGAACGTGGATCCGAATCTCAAGGGCGTCGTGGTCACACACGTGTCGCAGGTGAGCACCGCGTGGGAACGCGGGTTGCGCCGGGGCGATATCATCACCGAGGTCAACCGAGTGCGCATCTCCTCCCTCGAGGAGTACCGAGACATCGTGGATGGCCTGAAGCCGGGCGAGATCCTGGCTCTTTACGTCCGCACGCCCGGCCTCACGGCCGGCCGGTTCCTCACCCTGCGCATCGGGGATGAGTGAAGACGAAGATACCAGGATCACCGTTTCGGGCAGGGCGTGAAGACGCGCCCTGCCTTTTTTTTCGGCGGGCCGGGCGGGACTCATGAAGCAACGCGTCCTCGTGGTCGACGACGAGACTTCGATCCGCACGAGTCTCAAGATGATCCTCGACCACGCCGGCTACGAGTTTCTCGAGGCATCCTCCGGCCAGGAGGCCCTGGACCGACTCTCCCGCGTGGATCCCGACGTCATCATCCTCGACATCAAGATGCCGGGCATGGACGGCCTGGAAGTCCTCGAGGCGCTCAAGCGCCAGGACACCAAGGCGCCCGTCATCGTCGTTTCCGGGCATGGAGACATCGAGACCGCGGTCAAGGCCACCAAGCTGGGCGCCTTCAACTTCATCGAGAAACCATTCGGCGAGCAGCGTGTTCTGCTGGAAGTCCGCAACGCGATCGAGCAGGGGAAACTGCGCCAGAAGGCCTCCACGCTGGAACTGGAGCATGAAAAACGCTTCGAGATGATCGGCCGTTCGGCCGTGATGGAGGAATTGCGCGTCAGCATCGGTCGGTCCGCGCCGACCCAGGCGACGGTCCTGATCGTCGGCGAAAGCGGCACCGGAAAGGAGCTCGTCGCGCGCGCCATTCATCGAAACAGCGGCCGCAAGGACCAACCCTTCGTCCGGGTCAACTGCGCGGCCATCCCCGAAGACCTCATCGAGAGCGAGCTGTTCGGCCACGAGCGTGGCTCCTTCACCGGCGCGTCGGGCCGACAGATCGGCAAGTTCCTGCAGGCCGATCATGGGACGCTCTTTCTCGACGAAGTCGGCGACATGAGCCCGCGGACACAGGCGAAGGTGCTGCGGGCCCTCGAAACCGGTGAGATCGAGCCGGTCGGAGCCGCCCGGGTCATCACCGTCGATGTCAGGGTCATCGCCGCCACCAACAAGGACCTGGAGGCCGAGATCCAGGCCGGCCGATTTCGCGAGGACCTTTATTTCAGGCTGGCGGTCGTTCCGATCCATTTCCCGCCGCTGCGCGCACGCCAG
>JBHHZN010000193.1:0-5281 GCA_046758155.1 Acidobacteriota bacterium
CGGCGCGAAAGGAATGGACCTGGTGGTCGCGAACCGCGTCGGCCGCAACGGGATCGGATTCGGATCAGATGACAACGAGGTCATGGTGATCGACAAAGAGGGACACGAGGAGAAATGGCCGCGCATGAGCAAGGACGAGATCGCCATGCGGCTCATGCAACTCGTGGCGCGGAGGTTCCGGTGAGCCGCCCCGATCCGGACCATCTCAGGGAGCAAGCGCGGCAGTATCTTCTCTTCTACCAGGAAATGGGGGTCCAAGAGCTGGATCTGCGCGGGAAGGCCGGATCGGCGGCGGCGGATCCCGGCGAAGCCCTGGAACGGTTGCGGGTGGAGAGAATCGGCGATTGTCGCCGGTGCAAGCTCTGCGACGGGCGAACGACGATCGTCTTCGGATGCGGGAACCCGGAGGCGCGGATCATGTTCATCGGTGAAGGGCCGGGATACGAGGAGGATCGCAAGGGCGTGCCGTTTGTCGGGCGTGCGGGACGCTTGCTGGACCAGATCATCCACGCCATGCAGTTGGCGCGAGAACAGGTTTACATAGCGAACGTGGTCAAGTGCAGGCCACCGGAAAACAGGAATCCGCAACCAGATGAGGTGGCCGCCTGCACGCCGTTTCTGTTCGAGCAGATCGCGATTATCCGACCCAGCGTGATCGTCACGCTGGGCGCACCCGCCACCCATGCGTTGCTGGGCCGTACGGCGGGCATCACCAAGATCCGGGGGACCTTCGGTGAATACGCGGGGATCCGCGTCATGCCGACTTTTCATCCTGCCTACCTGCTGCGCAACCCGTCGGCGAAGAAACCGGTCTGGGAGGATATGAAGAAGGTCATGGCGTTTCTCGCCGGGACATGAGCCGTGCACCGTCGTGCGGCTCAGGCCCCCCTGCGAGTGTTCCAGAGCACGCGGTGGATGAGCCCCTCGAAGATCGCCAGCTCCCGGTCCGTCAGGACAGAGCGATTGAGGATGGCTCGCAGCTCACGCATCATGTGACCCTTGGCTGTCCCCCGGAGGAATCCTATCTCTTCGAGGGCGTTCTCGAACCGTGAGAAGAATCCCTCGACCTGTTCCCGTCGGGGGAGGGCCTCGCTGACAGTCGACGCACCGTCTGCGGGCTGTTCGAGCAGCCCGACGCGAAGCTCGTAAAGGAAGAGCAAAACGGCGTGCGACAGGTTCAACGATGGATAGGCCGTGGAGGACGGGACGGAGCCGAGGATGTTGCATCGCGCGAGATGGTCTCTTGTCAGGCCGATATCCTCCTGTCCGAACAGCAACGCGACTGAAGACGAGGACGATGCCACCAGCCGCGAGACAACCTCCCGGGCCACGGCCCTCGGGGTCAGGACGCGCGCCGCGTGGAGGGGGTTGGAAGTCGTCCCCACCACGAAATGGAACGGTGACAAGGCAGCGTCCAGGGAGGCGACGGTTTGGCGTTGGTCGAGCAGATCCGCGGCATTCCACGCCAGTCGCCGGGCCTCCCGCTCGAAGTGAGCCGGGTCGTCGAAGCGGATCGGATCGGCGATCACGAGCCGTTCAAACCCCATGTTCTTCATCGCCCGGGCGACCGAGCCGACGTTGCCGGGGCTCTTGGGTCTGAGCAAGACGACCCCGACGCGTCGGGGGATCGCGCCGACATCGAGCAAAGGGTCTGAGGCGGACATGGACACGAAGATAACACGGTTCGTCGATGTGGCCGTGCCGCTGCCGATCCGCCGTGCCCTGACGTATCGCCTGCCCGCGGGGATTCCCGGATGTCATGAACCGGGCGCCAGGGCGCTGGTGCCGGTCGGCCGGCGCCTGATGACGGGGGTCATCCTGAGGGCTGTCGATGAGCCGGCCCATCCCGCCACGAAGCTCAAGGATATCGTTGAGCTGCCGGACCAGGCGCCCTTGCTGCCGCCCGAGATCGTCTCGCTCGCCGTGTGGGCCGCGCGCTACTACGTCGCGGGAGTCGGCAGAATGCTGGCAGCCGTCACGCCCCCGGGCATCGATCGCGTCAGTGATGTCGTCGTCTCGCTGGGACCGGCCGGTCCGGATGCGGCGCGGGCGCTGCCCGGCCGGCTCGTGAAGATCCTGTCGCGGATCCCTGCCGGGGCCGGCGTCAGCCTGCGAAAGTTCGGCCTGTCGGCCCGCGACCTCAAGGTCATGGAGGAGGCCGGTCTGGTCCGTGCTCGAACGATCGTCCGATCGGCCCGTGTCCGGCGGAAATACCGCACGGTCCTGCACGCCGTCGATGGATCCATCGCCCGGTCGCAGCGGCCCGGCGCTCGCGCGATCCGGCAACGTGCCGTCCTCGAGCTGGTGGAGCGGGCCGGAACGCGGGGCATGCCGATCGAGGACATCCAAGATCGGCTGGGACCCTCCCGTGCCGCGATCCAGGCCCTGGTAAGGAAAGGGTGCGTCCGGGCGGAACGTCAGGCACTGCGGCGCCGGCCGCAGCTCCTGCGCCCCGCGGGGCCTGACAAGCGCCCTGAAGCGACACCCGCGCAGAGGGCCGTTCTCGCCCCGATTCTCGCCTCGCTCGATTCCAGCTCGGGGCGTCCCTTCCTGCTGATGGGAGTGACCGGCAGCGGTAAGACCGAGGTGTACCTGCGCGCGATAGAACGGTGCATCGCCACCGGACGGACCGCCATCTACCTCGTCCCGGAGATCACGCTCACGCCGCTGCTCGCGCGGGACCTGCGCAGCCGGCTGGGAGATGATCTCGCGATCCTGCATTCCAGCCTCCGCCCGGGGGAGCGGTTCGACGAGTGGCAACGGGCGCTCACCGGCCAGGCGAAGATTGTCCTCGGGGCTCGTTCGGCGATCCTTTCGCCGTTGAGTCGGGTCGGTCTGATCATCGTGGATGAGGAACAGGACGCATCCTACAAGCAGGGAGAGGACCCGCGCTACAACGCCCGCGACCTGGCCTTGCTGCGGGGCAGGCAGGCACGGGCCACGGTGATCCTCGGATCGGCGACGCCCTCGACGGAGTCGTTCCATGCTGCCCGGACCGGCCGGCTCGAGCTGCTCGAACTGCCGGACCGCATCCTCTCGCGTCCGATGGCGCGCGTGCGCGTGATCGATATGCGTGAACGGTTCGAGAGGACCGGACGTGAAGAACTGGTGGCAGCGCCGTTGCAGGAGGCGGTGAGAGAGCGGTTGAGCCGGGGGGAACAGGCGATCATTCTGCTGAACAGAAGGGGGTACGCACCGTTCGTCCTCTGCCGGAGCTGTGGAACCGGTGAGCTGTGCCGTCACTGCAGCGTCGTGCTCACCTACCATCGCGCCGGAAACCGGCTGCGTTGCCACTATTGCGGATACTGGCGTGGGCGTCCGTCGACCTGTTCCACCTGCGGGTCAAGCAAGATCACTTTCACCGGGGCGGGAACCCAGAAGCTGGAAGAGCGGATGGAAGAACTCTTTCCCGAGGCGCGCCTGGTCAGGCTGGACCGTGACACGGCCCGCGGCCGGCGCGCGGCTGCGGACATCCTCTCGTCGTTCGAGAAGGGCGAGTTCAATCTCCTGGTCGGGACACAGATGGTCGCCAAGGGGCACGACTTCCCGGGCGTCACCATCGTGGGGGTCGTCGGGGCGGATAACCTCCTCGCTCTGCCCGAGTTCCGCGCCGCCGAGCGAACCTTCCAGCTGATCACCCAGGTGGCGGGCCGCGCCGGACGGGGGACCGAGCCGGGGGAGGTCATCGTGCAGGTGTTCCATCGGGATCATTACGCGATCCAGGCGGCGGTGAAGCAGGACTTCCAGATGTTCTACGAGAAGGAGAGCCGCTTCCGGCGCATCATGCGGTATCCCCCTTACGCCGCCATGGCCAAGCTGATCGTGCAGGCCAAGAGTCCTGAAAGCGGCGTCCGGCGGGTCAGGAAAGTTGCCGCGGTGGTTCGCCAGAAGGTGGGATCATCGATGACCGTGATCGGACCGAGCGTGGCGCCGATCGCCCGATTGAAGGGACGCTATCGTTATCAACTGCTGGTGAAAGCTCCCTCCAAGAGACGCCTCTCCGACGTCCTCAACGAGGCTGCGGACGCCCTGGGGGGAGGCGTGGGGTCCTCCTCGTCAGGTAACCTCATCATCGACGTCGACCCGATATCTCTTGCTTGAGGGAAACCGCGTCATCGCCCGGAGCGCGCGAGGCGATCATCCGCTCGAGTTCCTCCCGGGCGCGATCCAGGATGTGGTCGTAGGAGTACGACCCCAGCAGCCGCGAGCCGCGCTTCAAGTTCACGTGGTGAGGGGCGCACCAGAGGCCGAGATCCGCCTCATCGGTTTCGCCCGGGCCGTTCACGCGGCATCCCATCACGGCGATGGTCAGCGCGTGGCCGGCGGCGAATCGCGCCATTTGCTTGACCTCTTGCGCGAGCTGCACGAAGGCGGTGTTCTCGACGCGCGAGCAGGACGGGCAGGAGATGATGTTCAGTCCCGCGTCATCGAAATCCGGCACGGAGCGGAATCGCCCGTGGGCCACATCGTCCAGGATGCGACGGCCGGCGTCGATCTCCTCCCCTTTGCGGTTGTTCGGGACGGTCAAGGACACGCGCAGGGTGTCGCCGATACCAACCGCGAGCAGTTGCTCGAGAGCGAGCCTCGTTTTCAAGATTCCCTCCGGGGGAAGGCCCGCCTCGGTCACACCCAGGTGCAAGGGGACGTCGGGCCGCTGCGAGGCGAAGTTCTTGTTGGCCTCGATGACCCGGGAAGGATGAGAGTCCTTCAGCGAGACGAGGTAGCGGGTGAACCCCAGGTCATCCAGGATCCGGCAGTGCTCGAGGGCCGATTCGACCATCGGGGCCGTGGAATCGTCTTCCTTCCGGTCGGGCTTGGCGGGGTCGATCGATCCGCAGTTCACACCGATCCGGATGGCGCAATCATGGGCCGCGGCCGCCTCGGCGATGAAGGCGACCTTGTCCCGAAGGGGTTTGTCCCTCTGGTGGTGATGGAGGTGTCCCGGATTGTAACGGATCTTTTCGACGTGAGGCGCGACCTTCGGAGCCAGACGGTAGCTTTCCTGCAGGTCCACGACCAGACCGACGCTCGTTCGTGCTCGAATCTCGGCGAGGGCGCCCGCCTCGCGGTCCGAATCCACGGCGATGCGCACCATGTCGGCTCCCGCCCTCTCCAGCATGAGCACCTGTTCCACCGTGGCGTCCACATCGAGCGTCCGCGTGGCCGTCATCGACTGCACCGCGATGGGCTGGGCGGCACCGATGGCGATCCGGCCGATACGCACGGTGCGTGTCGGCCGCCGCGGGATCGGGCGAAAGGCGACGTCTCGGTTCATGCAGCC
>JBHHZN010000194.1:0-5271 GCA_046758155.1 Acidobacteriota bacterium
CCCTTTCACGTCGGCGGTGATGTCCTGCCGGGCCAGCTCATCGACGATGATGCGTCCCAGCTTGCCGGAACGACCATCCGGAACGCGCTCGAGTACGAGAAGAACCGAGGGTACGTGAAGATATCGCAGGAGGTCCTCCCCTCCCGACTCGTCATCGCGGCCAGCTACGCCCTGGAGCGCCGCAACTACACGTCCGACTTCGACGAGCGCGACTCGAGCAGCGACCTGAGCGCGGTCGAGGTCAGGATCTACCCACTGGGCCGCAACAACTGGCGGATCCGCCCTTACTTCGAGCATGAGAACAGGGACGCCCGCTCGGATCTCGCCTCGACGTCGGTCGTGGACGATGACGTCGGCTTTGATTCCGATCTGTTCGGTGTCGACGTCCGCCTGCTCTGGGGGCCGGACCGCGAGCATCGCCAGAGGGTGCGAGGCTTTTACCAGAAGGAGCAGCGAGATTTCACGACCTCGTTAAGCCAGGACCTCGGCCACTTCAGGCGGGACGATGACATCGACAAGTACGGTCTGGACTACAGCATCAAGTTCGGCCCGACCTGGAGCGCGGCCTTCTCGACCTATCGCCGCGAGAACGATGTCTCGACGCCGTCGCGGGGCACCACCACTTTCACGAGAAACGTGGTCGCGGGCTCTCTCATCTACCGGTTCTCCCACCGGTTCGGGCGATCGGGCAGGTAGTCCGCAGCCGAGGAAGGTCCGGCATCCTACCGCCGCTCACGAGGCGGCGTGTCTCAGTCGGCCGGCCTCTTCTCGAAAGCGATACTGGCGGCATCGGCCTTTGCGACCGCGTCGAAGAACCGGCGTACCTCCTCGTAGCGTGAGGCGGGCAGGGTGGAAGCCCGGACCGTCAGTTCACGGTCGAGGATCAGCCGGCCGTCCTCCAGGCTGTTCGACAGGGAATAATCCCCCACCTCCGCGTGGATCTCCTGGGCGGGAAGCGGCTCGACAACCTTCCACCCCTGCGGGATCGTGATGCTCGTCTTGTCGGCCTCGCGGTAGCCGGCCTGGATCCGCACCGGCCCACGCCGTTTCCCCCCGGGGAGCCGGCGGGCTTTCGACGTGAAGAGGAACCGCGGCATCATGGTCCTCAGCGATCCGAGATCCTTGCCCGGCCAGGGCATCCGCAAGGCGGCCTTCAGGACGATCGGCTCGGCGCTTGACTCGACGCCGTCGAGATGGAAACTCTCGACCCGGACATCGCCGTAGGCCGCGCCCAGGGAGGCAGACAGTTTCTCGGATCGCTTCGCTCCCCGCACCGTCCTGTAGTACCTGCGCAGTCCCGCCCCGTACTGTCCCGTGTGGGTCGCCGTCGCCTCGGCCTGGACGCCGCCGTCGCCGGCGAACCGTATCCGCAGCAGCGATTCACGCGTGCTGTCCTCGGGCGGAAGCTTGGGCAGGATCACCAGCTGGTCCCTGCTCTGGCTCGAGATCACCGCCGGCATGCCCTGCAGGTAGGGAGGAAGGTCCCCGAAGCCGCTGGAGGGATCGGTCGGGTCGAAGACAACCAGGGATCCCAGCTCCCCCGCATCGATGGCGGCCGGCAGGTCGGCGTCCGCTGGGGGTCTCACGGCGACCACGAGGTGATTGAACGGGATCGGCGTGGGAAACTCCTCCGGCACCGCCCCCAGGTCGCTCGTGCGCACCTGGACGGGATACGCCTCGACGCCGATCTCGCGCAGCATGGCGATCGTCAAGACGGCGTGGTCCTCGCAGTCGCCGAAACGGTTCTTCAGGATCATCGGCGCCGGGTGCGGCTCCGCCCTGCTCCGGCCTCGCGCGACGTTGAGGTACCTCACATCCTGCGTGAACGTCGTCAGGGCGCGGATGGCATCCAGGGCGGAATCCGTGCCGGTCGTCAGCTCCTCCACCGCACGCCGGATCGACTGGTCGGCGACGACCCGGGGCCAGAAGATCTTCCCGTACCACTTGGAGACTTCGTCCCAGTTGGTGAACTGCCGCGCGTCCTTTTTTCCGCCTCCGGGACCGTAGGAAACGAAGAGGGCCGGACGCCGTTCCCGGGCCGGCACCCCCAGCTCCTCGACATCGAGGGCCGGCTGATTCCACATCTCCCAGACGAGATACCCATCGTCGTCCCTCTCGGGCTCGAGCTGGTCGAGATTGCGCAGCAGCACGCGGTGGGACCATCCCGGTGGGACCTTCAATCCGAACCGTGAGCGCACGGTGGGCGAGGAAAAACGGCCGAAGAACCAGTCGGTCTGAAACGCCTCCGGCTTGTATGTCTCCTCGTACTCCCAGGCGATGACGTCGCCCACGCGGATCTCCTCGGGCCTGAAGACGTTGACCTTGGCCATGCTGAACTCGTATCTTCGATCGGCATCGATCTGCATGAGGGTCTTCTTCTCGTAGCGGGTGACCTTGCCGTCCGGGCGCACCTTCCACGCCCCGACGAGCTTGAACTTGCTCCTGATGGGTAGAGGAGCTTGTAACGTCAACCCCTCCCTGCCCCGCGCCTTGAGAAGTCGAACCGCCTCGCGGATCCTCGAATGGACCTTCCCGCCGGAGACCTCCATCCTCTCCTCCTCGAGCAGCATCATCCTCAGGGCCGCGCCGGTGTCGGGATGCTCGCTCCTCATGGCGGCCCGCAGCCAGTCGGGCGCTTCGGCGGCGGGCGACGGCGGCGCCACCGCGAGGGCGGCCAGCGATACCAGAACCAGGGCCAGCCCCCGGCCCCTCACGGCCCCATCTCCTTCTCGAGCACGACGGTCTGTCGGTCGGCCTTCTGGACCCTTTCGAAGAACCGTTTCAGGGCGGCATACTCGGAGACGGGCCAGCGCACCTTGTCGATGCTCACGGTGCGTCTCACATGGATCTTGCCCGCTACCGACCGGAACGACATCATCAAAAGGAACGGGGGTTCGCGCACGACCAGGCTCTCCGGGAGTTCCTTCACGGCGTATCCGTCCGGAGGCACGATCATCACCATCTCCTGCGTCCTCCACGTGTGGTGGAAGCGAACCGGCGTCCGTCTCGTCTCGGCGGTGAAAGGATTGGATTCCGACGCATGGTAGATCGACGGCGTCACCAGCATCTTGTTGCCCACCACCGTGCCGGCGCTCGCCGTCTTGAACCGACACTTGATCCGGGCGGGCTTGTCGAACGCGTCGAGGTTCTCGAAAGAGGCATCGAGCAGTTCGGCATCTGGCACCAACGCGACCAGGTAATCACGGAGCCTTTTCCTGCGCTCCTCTTCCCCGAGAGGCATGTACCGCCGTCGCTCTTCCAGGTCGGACAGCCCCCTGCCGCGCTCGGTCGCCTCGACCTCGGCGGAACCGTCCTCCTGCAACCGCACATGAACATCCCGTTTCAGAGCGTTTTGCGCCGCCTTCGACACCGGGATGGCGGCAATGGAGTAATCCGTCGTGTCGTGGACCTCGATCTGCAGCCCCTGGATCAACCCTTTTTTCATGGCCCCCAGCCCCTTGCTCGGGCGGATGAGAACGGCGTTGGGAATGCCTCCTTCCTTTTCCGCCGAGATCCTGCCGAAGGGGCAGTGCCGCGCGGCGGGATCGTAAAACGTCCAGCCCATCCCCACCTTGACGGCTGCGGCATACGAATCGAACTGGTTCCTATCGGGAACCTTCGCATCGAAGACCGAGTTGTTGTTCCCCACGATGAGCAACAATCCCGCGTCCAGGCCGGCGGCTTTCACCATGGAAAGAAACAGCATGGTCCGCTCGAACTCATCGCCGAAGCCCCGTGACAGCACATCCCCGGCGTTGCCGGCTTCCGCCAGGGTCTTCTCGTCGGAATGCCGGAGCCGTTCCTCCTCGGTCTGTATTCTCTCCTGCACGAAGCGGTAGATCTTGCGGACCTTGGTGAGGCGCGCATCGGTGGGAGAGACGATCTCGTCCACCTTCTCCTTGACTCCCGAGGCGTCGTCGATGAACCTCCCCGTGCCGCCGGCTATCAGACCGGCGAACCGCCCGAGCCAGGAACCCTGGAGCCCCTCGAGGCCGAAGTAGTAACGCGCCTGGATGGCGCCGATCGGCGGGCCGAACGGCTCGCGCGGCAGCGGTGGGACATTCCACGCGTCGAAGTACTTGACATACTTGTGCGGACTGGTCTCCTTCACCACGATGTCTTCCGAGCCGGTTCTCTTCCACGTGAGATGGAACTTGCCTTCCTCCAGGATGTAGCGCGCATGAAGGACCGGGAGCCATTCCTGGATCTCCCACATGTCCTCCGTCACGTAAGAGTTCGGAGCCGAGAGCACATCGTATGTGACCTCGATGAGGGAGCCGGGCACGACACCCGGGAAGGTCGCCCTCTTGACCTTCACGCGGTGCTTGCCCCGCCGCAAGTACTTCACGTGCACGTTGTCGCGCTTGAGCGCGCTGACGGTGCCGTTGGGCTGGATGATTCGGCCTTTCAGGTTCTTGATCTCGAGGCCGCCGACGACGGCCCTCAGCTCGATGCTGCCGTGCTCGTCCACTCCGTCCTGCGTGAAGACCTTCACGATCCGCTTGCGGCTATACTGGGTCCGGCCCGAGCGGTTGTCCAGCTCGGTCTGATCGAGCAAAACGATCGCGGGGCAGCCGGGGTGCTCGGGGCAATCGGCAAGCGCCATGTAGTTCGGATCGATGTCTTTGGGGATCTTTGCCAGGACCGGATGACCCGTCAGGAGCAGGTACAAGGCAACGGCCGTCGCTTTCCCGATTGTTCTCACGATGTCCACCTCATGAGAAGAAATGTCCTCCAGCGACGCGGCAAGCCGGCGGTTCACCGCGCCGCGATAGGGGCCCCCTCGTTCCTGTCATGTTACCCCAGGTGTCAAATGCGGCAGCGATCTTTGCGGCTCCCGCCGATCCCCTCGGGCCATCCCCGGGGGCGCGCGGCTGGCGAAAGGCGGCGCCGCGTGCACGGCCCGCCGTGTGGACGGCCCACGCACGTGGCGGGTAGAATGACGTCATGAGAAGATCGATTTTTCTGATCCTCCCGACATGTCTCGTCCTCGCCTCCTGTTCTGGTGGGGCGGAGCGCGCGACGGCGGGCGACGCCACCTCCGGCTCACGAGCCGAGGCGGCCGCCACCCAGCCCACGGCCCACCCCACCGGCTCGGCCGGAGAACGGGTATCCTTCGGCGATATTTCCTTCGAGGTTCCGCCGGCGTGGGAGCCCCGGCGACCCTCGAGCCGGATGCGCGTGGCGCAGTACGCCATTCCCGCCGCCGGCGCGGATTCGGGCGAAGTGGAATGCGGGCTGTTTCATTTTCCGGGACAGGGAGGCACCGTC
>JBHHZN010000195.1:0-5201 GCA_046758155.1 Acidobacteriota bacterium
AAAGGGATCAAGAATGTCGCCAATGGTGTGAACCGCCCCGGGTTTACAGGAGGCTCGGTCACATGAGTCCAGCCGCGATGGCTGGGGTTTCCTGATGCAATAGTACATCAGTTCGGACACCGCCCGCGGGACTCGAGGCGGCTCGCCGCGCGGGAGAACCACCGGAAGCGCCTGCACCACCCGGGTGTCTTCGTGCGCGGCGTTCCCTCGAGGCGGCGTGACGATGCGGAGCTACGGCGCGCCGAGGGCGCGTGCCTGGCGGCGGGTCCTGGCCGCTTCCTCGAACCGTCCGGCGGCCTCGTAGGCTCGCGCCAGCGTTTCGAGGAACTCCGGATTCGCGAAGTCGGTCAGCTCACAAGCTTTCCGGGCCCATATCACAGCCGCCGCGACATCCTTCTCCTCGAGAGCCACGCCGGCCAGCGCGGAGTAGGGCTCGGCGAAGTTCGGAGCGATCTGGATCGCGCGCTCCCATTGCCGCCGGGCTCCGGAGCGATCGCCGCTTGCGGCCAGGAGGCGGCCCAGTGTGTAGCGAGCCCCTGCGTGCCCCGGCTGCAGTTGCACCATCCGGCGCAGATGCGTCGTGGCCTCCTCGGGACGTCCGGCGTGGATCAATCGATTGGCGAGGGTGTAGCGATACTCCGCGTTGGCGGGCTGGACTTGGACGCCGTGACGCAGGAGCTCGAGCGCCTCGGCCGTCCTTCCGAGCCGGAAGAGGAGCTTTCCGTAATGGATGAGCGTCTGAGCGTGGTCGGGGTATTGCGCGAGCGCGTCGCGGTACAGCCGCTCCGCCTCGTCGGGCCGGCCCAGCTTCTCCATGGTGTCCCCGAGATACGATTTCGCCTCGACGCTGTCCGGATTGGCCGAGAGGGCGATCTGCAGGTGCTGCGCGGCTTCCTCGTACCTCTTCTGCATGCTGCGGACCACGCCCAGCTCCATGTGGGCGTTGGATCGTGTCACATCCGTCACGATGGCCCTCTCGAGGAGCCGGGCCGCCTCCTCGAGCTGACCGCTCTGAGCGAGCCGGCGGGCTTCGTGCTGCAATCTCAGGGAGCTGTCGACCTTCTGCAGGAGGGCCCGTTGCAGGGGGTCGTGCGCCAGGGATGGATCGAGTCCCGTGGCGTACTCTCGCAAGTGCTTCTGGGCTTCCTCGCGCTTGCCGGAGGCCGATAGCAGCATCGCCGTGGCGTAGTGGGCGGCGGCGTAGCTCGGCACGATCTCGATCGCTCGGCGAAAGTGCTCCAGCGCTTCTTCCCGGCGTCCTCCGATTCTCGCGCATTCGCCCAGACCGGAGTGGGCCGTTGCATCCTCCGGGTCCAGCCGGAGTGCCCGTTCATACAATCGAGCGGCGCGATCAGGATCCTCTTCCATCACGAGATTGGCCAGTCTGACCAGAACCGGCCCGTAGCGCTCGTTCATGGCGGCGGCTCTCTCGAACGAATCGATGGCTCGCGCGACGTCGTCGGCGGCCTCATGAGCCAGGCCCGCGTAGTAGCGCCACTTGAAACTGTCCGGATCCAGCGCGGCAGCTCGCTCCATGCAGGCGGCCGCGGCGGCCGGGAGATCATACGCGAAGTAGTGCATGCCCAGCTCTCCGACCTTCTCCGGGTCATCGGGGGATTGCCGGGCGCTGGACTGGACGGTGATGGCCCGTTTTCTGAGGACCTGGGGCAAGGTAGACAGATCCACCTCGGGGATCGCGAACCGCCCGGCCTCCGGGGGCGACGGTGCGCGGCCGCAAGCCGGCGATCCGAGGAGCACAACGGTGGCCACCAGGCCGCCGGCGATCACGTGATCCCATCGAGCGGAGGTCATCGGCTCGAGTCGGCCCTGGAACCACCGATTGTCACGGTGGAGATGGTTTTCACGACGACGTTCTGCACACGTTGCGATCTTCCATCCTGAGAGAGAATCTCCAGTGACGCGATCTCCAGGTCTTCCGGCCAGGCGAAATGCACCCGCGGATCGTTGGCGGAGAGGTAGCTCCCATCGGTATGCACAATTCGCGTCAGGACGCGCCCGTCGCCGAGTGTGAGCCTGACCGTGGCGCCGAAAGCGTCACGCCGGAAAGCCTCGTCCATGACGCGCAGACCGATCCAGTTCCGCTTGTCGTCGAGTTCGTTGCGCAGCAGCCGCACCGGGCCGTTGTTGTTGCTGACCAGGATGTCGATGTCCCCGTCGTTGTCGATGTCACCGAGGGCCACGCCCCGGCTGACCTCGGAGAGGGCCATCACCGCGCCGCCGTCCTTCGAGCGATCCTCGAACCGGCCGTTTCCCGTGTTGATCAGGATCTGGTTCGCCTGATGGTACGGGTAGGCCTCGCCGGCGAGTTGCTCGATGCTGTACACGGCCCCGTTGGCGATGAACAGGTCGAGGTCGGCGTCGTGATCCATGTCGAAGGCCCCGAGTCCGAAACCGGTGTAAGGCAAGCTGGGCATGCCCACACCGTGCCGCGCGGTCACATCCTCGAACATGCCGCTTCCGACGTTCTCCAGCAGCGTGTTGGTCTCGTTCATCAGGTGGGTGACGAACAGGTCCAGGTCGCCATCACCGTCGAGGTCCTGCGCGGCGATGCCCATTCCCGCCTCGGCCTCACCCCGCGCGTTGAGGGCCGAGCCGCTGATCAGCCCCATGTTGACGAAGTGCCCCTGGTCGTTCATCCAGAGCTGGTTCTCGTCGCCGTCGTTGGCGACGTAGATGTCCAGCCAGCCGTTTTGATCGAAGTCTCCCGCCACGACACCGAGGCCGTGGCCATAGGCTGCGTCGATGCCGGTCCGCGCGGAGACATCCTCGAATCTTCCGTTGCCGAGGTTCCGGTACAGCCGGCACGGCAGTCCACTGTAGGCCCTTGGCCCGCAGTAATCGCGCTTGCTCGAGCCCGGCCTGAAGCACTCCTGGTTCGTCGAGATCGTAAAGTCGGCGTAAGCGGCCACGAACAGATCGAGCAGCCCGTCGTTGTCGTAGTCGAGGAAACTGGCGCTGGTCGTCCACCGCGGGTCCCCCAGGCCGGCTTCGGATGTCACGTCGCTGAACGTGCCGTCGGCGTTGTTCCGCAGCAGCACGTCCGGACCGAAGTTCGTGACATACAGATCGAGATCACCGTCGTTGTCGTAATCCCCCGTCGCCACGCCCATCGCGTAGCCGGGATCGCCCGCTCCGGATTCTTCGGTGACGTCCGTGAAGTGCAGCTTTCCGGAGACCCCGCCGCGCGCGATCAGCTCGTTGCGAAAGAGCCTGTTTCGCGGAGGCAAGGGCCCCCGCCAGGGGAAGATCGCATCGTCGAGAGTCTTGCCGGGCTCCAGAAGAGAGCCTTGCAGGAGATAAACATCGAGATCCCCGTCATTGTCGTAGTCGAGCAGGGCGCATCCGGCGCCGGCGATCTCGGCGAAGTAGAAGCGGCCCGTGGCACCCAGGAAGTGAACGAAATTCAATCCGGAAGCCTGGGCCACATCCGTGAACATGCCCGCCCCGGAGGGGGCGGGTGCCGCCGGGTCGGCCGCCCGGGGCGGGGGAGCTTCGTCCCGACATCCGCACAAGACAAGCACCGCGAGACACGCGAGACGGCCGACCCACCCGAGGGGCCGGCTCATGGCGATTCTCAACGCGCCCTGTCCGAACCGCGTTTCCGACCGCAGCATGGGGGCCCGCGTGTGGGCTGGTGACGCCTCTTGAGGGTTGAAATGCTCGACCACGCGACCATGTTAGCAGACCGTCACGCGTGATCCTTTCATCCGGCACCGCGCTGATCCTGGCGGATCGGATCCCCGGGGCATGGTCGCAGGTCGAGCGACGTCAACCGCCCTCGGCAAGCAGCCGTGAAATCTGCTCCATCGTGATGAGGCGATCAGAAGGCTCTGGAACCATCGCGCGGCGCAAGATCGCGGTGAAGGGTTCGGGCAGCTCTTTCGCATAACGCCCGGGCTGGACGGCACGGATCCGGTCGATCACATGAGCGATGCTCGGCCCGGCGAAAGCCGGGCTGCCGGAGAGCATCTCGTAGAGACATGCACCGAAGGAGAACACGTCCGAGGCCGTGGTGAGTTGTTCACCGCGAGTCTGTTCCGGTGACATGTACGCGGGAGTCCCGACGATCTGGCCGGAAGCCGCCATACCGCGGGGCAAGGTTTCCTGTTCTTCCAGCAAGAGCCGATCGCGGCACGACAGGCCGAAGTCGGAGATCTTCACCTCGCCCTCCTCGGTCACCAGGACGTTGGCTGGTTTGAGATCACCGTGAACGATTCCCAGAGAGTGTGCCGCCGCCATACCTTGGGCGATCTGGTGACCGATCCTGGCCGCCTGCTCCGCGGCCATCGGCCCTGCTCCGAGCAGCCGGCTCAAAGGCCGGCCCGCCACGTACTCCATGGCGATGAAGGCCACGCCGTCGCTATTCTCGACCGAATAGATCGTGCACACGTTCGGGTTGTTCAAAGCGGCGGCGGCGCGGGCCTCGGACAGTACGGCATGGGAAGCCGGAAGGACGCCCGCTTGAAGACCTTGAGGGCCACCCTGCGCTCCAATACCATGTCGGCGGCTCGATACACCGTGGCGAAAGACCCACTCCCGATCGGCTCCTCGATGCGGTAATGAGCGAGCACACTGCCGGCCTTGAGCAGTGCGGTCGGATCGAGCGTGGGGCAGTCCACACACCAATCCTCGGGACACATCCCCCCGGTTTCGAGGGCCGCCAGCACCCTCAAGATCTCGTCCGTGCGGCGGCCGATGCTGAGATTGTGAACAACCTGGTACTGCAACACGCCATTCGGATCGATGATGAACAGACCGCGCAACGCAGCATGCTGCCGGTGGAGATAGACGCCATAGGCACGCGCCACCGTCCCATCTGCATCGCTGGCCAGAGGGAAGTTCATCTTGCCGAGACCGCCCAGCGCAGGGGGAGTTGAAATCCAGCGTCCGTGGGACTCCAACGAGTCGGTACTCACGCCCAGAACATCAGAGCCGCGCCGCTGAAACTCCTCGATTCTCGTGCTGATGGCCGTCAGCTCGGTCGGACAGATCTGCGAAAAATCACGGGGGTAGAAGACCAGTACGAGCCACCGGTCCCGGTAATCGGCAAGGGAGACACGTCCGCGGGCTGATCCGGCGACCTGGGTGCAAGGCAGGTCAAAACCCGGACTGCTTCTTCCGATAGTCGGCACCGCGATCGCCTCGAGGCAAGGAACTGGCCAGCCAGGCTATTCTTCAGG
>JBHHZN010000196.1:0-5106 GCA_046758155.1 Acidobacteriota bacterium
CTCTTGAAAGAGCCGCTTCTGAGCTGTTTGTTGGTAAGGGAGACCAGAGGGAACTCGTATCGTTCGAGAAGCCAGCGAGTCCACCCCTCGTCGATGCTGGCCAGCCAGGGTTTGTACAGTCCGACGCGAACGGGATGCAACCGGAAGGCCCGGCCGGCCGGCCTGCGTGCCAGAGGTCGGATCGGAAGATGCAGCTCGGAGGATAATGTCTCGAGTTCACCGGCGGTCACCTGATCGGCGGGGATGTAGAGGTCGCCGATGGCGGCATCCGCCGGCGGCTGCTCGAGCCAGTAGACCTGCTTGCCTAGGCCGAGCAGGCGGTTCGCGGCGATGAACGAGGAGTCGGCGCTGTGGGCTGCCAGGTATCCCTGTCGCGAGGGCTCCACGGCGCCGCCGGGCCACGCGGGAGACGTGATCGCGTGAAGATGGGCCGAGGGGTCGAGGGGTTCATCGACCCGCATGACGTCCACCCCCATCGCCACCGGAAGAGACCATGAGGTGACATCGTACGGGGGAATCACCTTTCCGCCGACGGCATCGAGAACCTCCGGATAGCGCTGCGGTTGCAGCATGGTCAGGACGAAGGGCCGGTAGGGTTGAGACGTCCGCACCACGTAGGATCCCGACGGCACGATCGAACGCGTGCTGTTGGGGTCGCCGAGGGCCAGCAAAGCGTCGGATCGTTCCACGCGGATGCCGTGGCGTAACAGGAGGTCGACCATCAGCGCGGCGGCGACCGGATCGTGCTGCCCCGGCGGGATCACGAACGCATACGGTGGCTCGGTACGACCGCGCCGGATCTCCTGTTGCGCCAGCCGGTGGACGTTGGCGAGCAGATCCTCCCTGTAGCGCGAGCATCCTTCCAGGAGGGCCTGCGTGGCGATCAGCTCGTAGTCGATGATGTCGCGCAGGCGCCACCATCCGCCCGTCCAGGGTGTCAGGTAGTTGGCCCGCCGCACGTAGTCGGGGAACCCCTTCCGGCCTCCTTTCAGCTCGCCGGGTTCGATGTAGATCGGTGTGGCGATCCGCGCGCTGGCGACCTCGGTCAGCAGGCCCACGATGTTCTTCCACCACGCCGTGTTACGCGTACCGCCCGGCCAGTAGCTGTCGTAAATCATGTCCCGGCCGACACCTTGCTTGCCCGCTTCTTCGAGCCTGAGGCCCATTCCGGTGCCCAGCAGGTCCGCAAAGCGCAGGATCATCGAGTCGATCTCGGGCGCGACCGGATCGGTCTGGGGCGGCACGAACATCCGGGGACCGGTGCTTCCCATCTGGTGCTCATCCAGGAAGACCTGCGGGAACCACCGGTGATACAGGACATCGTTGACGACCTGCGTTTCCTTCTGCGTGAGCATGTAGAAATCGCGGTTGTCATCATGACCCACGTAGTGGTGATAGAGCCAGGGCATCCGGCCGCCTTCGTACTGTGTGCCGAGGTGCTTGTTGTACCAATCGATGACCATCGCCTGGCCGTCCGGGTTTATCGAGGGCATCAAGAGCAGGATGACGTCGTCGAGCCAGCGCAGCATGCGCGGGTCCCTGGTCGTTGCGACCTTGTGGGCGAACTCCATCGCCATCTGCGTGGAGCCGACCTCGGTGGAATGGATCGTGCATGTGATCAGAGCGATCGTTTTCCCCTCGTCGATGAGGGCGCGGGCCGTTTCCTCCCCGAGCCCTTCGGGGTGTGCCAGGCGACGGGCGATCTCGCGATAACGGGGCAGCGATCGTTGGTTCGTCTCCGAGGTCAAGACGACGATCACCATCTCGCGGCCCAGCGTCGATCGGCCCGCGACCTCGACGGCGACCCGGGGGGAAGCCTCCGCCAGGGCGCGCATGTAGGCCAGGACCTGATCGTACGGGGCTAGGTAGCGATCGGCGCCGACCTCGTGGCCGAGGAACTCGTCGGGAGAAGGGATCTCGCCGGTCGCTGCGGCGAGGGCGATGGACGAGGCGAGTGCGAAGACCAAACATGCGCCGGCGGATCGGATCACTGTCGAATCTCCCTCCTGGGGTAGGCGCCGCCGGGGATGCGGCGGGCGGCATGAAAGCGGTATCATATCACGCGAACCTCGACCCTCTCCGGATGCGGCCCGCTCGAGCCGGCCGGCCTCCTTGCCGAGCGGAACCGGGCGGCGGCGGAAGCCACGCGACCCGGAGGACGGGTGCATCGTGCGCCGGGCCGTCTGTTCGCCTCGAGAACCATGTAGTAGGATCGACCGCGGTGGGCCGTTAGCTCAGGTGGTAGAGCATCTGCCTTTTAAGCAGAGGGTCGCTGGTTCGAGTCCAGCACGGCTCACCACACGCTTGCCGGACCGGTGGGAGCAGGCGTTCCGGGAGACACGATGTTCCGCCGGCCCCCGTGGATCGGCGCCTAGCGCCCCGAAGACTCGCCGCCGGCGTCATCCGGCCGGATGACCTCGTGATAGACGCGCTCGACGTTGACGTTCCAGATGTCGTGTCGTGCGCCGAGCATGTTCTCCACCGCGAGACACGCCGTGTACATCGAGTGGTCCTGGTTGTTGTACCGGTGCTGTCCGTTTCGCCCGCAGCAATGCAGGTTCTTCAGGGTCAGGAGGAAATCCCGGGTGGTGGCGAGGTCTTCGGAGAAGGTCTCCCCGACGTACATTGGATAGGTTTTTTCCATGCGCACGACGCACCCGTCGACGACGTCGTCTCGTGATCGCAGAAGACCGATCGTCTCGAGCTCCCGGGTCGCCAGTTGGATGAGGTCCTTGTCGGCGGCCGCCCACAGGTCATCCTGCTTGAAGCAGAAGTACTCGAGGCCCAGGCACGTATGGTCCGGGTCCGGCACCAGATCGGCGCTCCAGTTCTTGAAATTCTGGATGCGGCCCACGCGGACCGCGGGCGAGTGGATGTAGATCCAGTTGTCGGGGAAGATCTCGGCCTGCTTGATGATGAGAGAGACGACGATGAAATCCCTGTAGCGAAGCCGGTGCGCCGCCTCGTGCGGGCCGGCGGGAGCGGCCGGAGAAAGACAATCGAACAGATCCCGGATCGCCATCGAGGAGACGAAATGGCGGGCGCGGTAAACGTGGAGGCTCCCCTTCTCGTCGCGGGCGGTCAACGACTCGACCTGCCCGGCGCGGTGATTCAGATCGACCACCTCCATGCCCGTCAAGATCGTGCCCCCCATGGCGACGATCCGGTCGCGGCAGGCTTCCCACATCTGCCCGGGGCCCAGACGGGGATACTGAAAGCGCTCGATCAGCGAGGTGTGGTCGCCCGACTTGACGAACGCGTTGAGGATCGCGCCGGCCAGCGAGAGGGACTTGATCCTCTGGGCGGCCCATTCCGCCTTGATCTGATCGCACGGCACGCCCCACACCTTCTCGGTATAGGAGCGAAAGAACACGTCGAACAGGCGCCGCCCGAAACGGTTGATGACCCATGCGTCGAAATGGCTCTCATCCTCGAGAGGGCGCAGCTTCGCCTTCGCCAGGCTGGCGACGCAGGACAGCGATTCGATCGGTCCCAGCTTGATGAACGCATCGAGCGGTCTGAGCGGGTAGCTGAGGAACTTTTCGTTGTAATAGATGCGAGACATGCGGGGCCGCCAGAGGAAGGCCTCCCCCAGGATCTCGGCCCACAGCCGCCTGACCCGCTCGACCTTGGTGAAGAAGCGGTGGCCCCCGATATCGAACCGGTATCCCCTGTAATTCACCGTGCGCGCGATGCCGCCCATGAATCGGCTGCGCTCGAGCACCAGAGGTCGGAGCCCCTCCTTGCAGGCGACGTAGGCGGCGGTCAGGCCGGCCGGGCCGGCCCCGGCCACAACGACATCGAAATCCTCCACGCATCCCCCCTCGTCAAACGGTTCCTGGTGGATCGGGACGCCCGGTCCCCCACGACGCGGACCCGCCTTCCTCTGGACAGGCCGGGGGCGCCCGGCCCCGTTTCAGGATACCGGATGCGCCCCCGGATGTCGCAGGGAGGCCACTTGAGCGCCCGGATCGAGTTGTTATACCCTACGGCGCCTCTTGTGGGCCGTGACCGTCCCCATCGTCTAGCCAGGCCTAGGACACAGCCCTTTCAAGGCTGTAACACGGGTTCAAATCCCGTTGGGGACGCCAGGATCCGCAGGGCCGTGCCATGCTAGGATGCCCTGGTGTTGACTTGACCTCCTCGGACCTCTCTCTGAGGGCCTATCCATGCGTGAACGAGCAAGAGAGGCGAGCATCTTCCTGATGGCGGGCGTCGTGTCGCTCGCGTGTCTCTCCTGTGTCACCACCCGGACCGTGGTTCGTTCCGACTCGCTGCAGTTTCTGTACCCGGAAGGCTCGGAGGTCGTGCAGGCGGGTGACGTGAACCTGAAGCTTCCCCTGCGCGTCGGTCTGGCCTTCGTTCCCGCCGGCACACGGCCGGGCCTATCGGAGAGTCATCCGATCTCCGCGGCGCAACGGCAGGAGCTTCTGGACAAGATCGCCGCGGCGTTCCGGGACAAGGAGTTCATCGCCGCTCTGGATGTGATCCCATCGACCTACCTCACTCCGGGCGGCGGCTTCGAGGACCTTGATCGGCTGCGGTCCGCCTTCGGCATCGACCTGATCGTGCTGGTTTCCTACGAACAGACCCAGTTCACGGCCACAACGGGGCGTTCCATCGCCTACTGGACACTCGTCGGAGCGTATTTCGTGAGGGGGGAGAAGAACGAGACACAGACCATGCTGGAGGCGGTCGTTTACGATGTTCCTTCCCGTGCCCTCCTGTTCCGAGCCTCCGGCAGCAGCTCGTCGGAATCCCGTTTCACGCCGGTCGGCGAGGGGCGGAAGCTTCACTCGGTCGCGGAGGAGGGGTTCAGGGTCGCCGCGGCGGATCTCATCAAGAACCTCGAGTCGGCCCTCACGCAGTTCCAGGAACAGATTAAGGACGGGACGGTGCGTGGCATCGGGACACCGGCCTTGCGCGTCACCGATGCGTCCGGAACGCCGGTGAGCGGCCGCTCCGGAGGTGGGGCGGGAGCTTGGGGGTGGACGGAGATCGCCCTGCTCGCGCTTCTGGTCCCACTGGACCGGCTTGGCCGGCGCCGTCTCCGTGGAAGATGCTGACGATCTGAAGGTTCCCTATTGCACCCTCGTTCTGGTGTCG
>JBHHZN010000197.1:0-5093 GCA_046758155.1 Acidobacteriota bacterium
ATGTGGAGATGGCCCACCGGGTGGGAGCCCTGGGCGTCCTGGTGCGCACCGGGTATGGTCGAGGAGAGGAAGAGTTCGCCCGGGATACGTGGAACGTGACGCCGGACCACATCGCCGATGACATCGCCCGGGCCGTCGGGTTCATCGAGTCGGTGGCCGGACACGACCCCGCACCGTCGGTTCTGTCCCCGGACTCCCAGACATGAGCGGCGGTCCGGTCACCTGGCCGTCGAAGGCGGACCTCGTGAAGGTCGTCGATCGCCTGGCGGGAGTCCGCGTCGCCCTCTGGGGGGACATGGTGCTGGATGAGTTCCTCATGGGTGAGGTGAAGCGCATCTCCCGTGAGGCACCGGTGCTGATTCTCGACCACCTGAGGTCGGACTACGTTCCGGGCGGCGCCGCCAACACCGCGGCGAACATCGCCTCACTCGGCGCCACGGTATCGCCGGTGGGGGTCGTCGGCGATGACGAGGCCGGCCGGCAGCTTCTGTCGCTCCTGGGAGCCCGGGACATCGATGTCTCCGGAATCGAACCGGTGACCGGCCTGATCACACCGATCAAGACCCGTGTCTCCGGGAGCGGCTTGCACACGACACAGCAACAGATCGTCCGGATCGACCGGGGCCGTCCGTTCGCTCTCGACGCGACGGCTCGCCGCGATCTGGCGGACCGGGTGGGGTCGCGCCTCGAGTCGGCCGACGCCCTCACCGTGGCCGATTACGGATACCACAGCGTCGAGCCGGACGTCGTCCGCCGCCTGGCCGCGTCGTTGCGGGCCGACGGCCGCGTGTCCACGGTGGATTCTCGCTGGCGACTCCTCGAGTTTCGCGGGGCGAGCGCGGTATCGCCCAATGAGCCCGAGGTTGAAGCCATGCTCGGCATCTCGCTCCGCCATGCAGATGTCCAGACCCTCGGCCGCGCAGGAGCAGACCTGCTGGCGCGCCTGGAATGTGACTCCGTCTTGATGACGCGGGGCAGCGAGGGTATGGCCGTCTACACCAGGGAGGCGAAAACGCCACGATTGATTCCCGTCTACGGCACGGACGAGGTGGCGGACGTGACCGGCGCCGGGGACACGGTGATGGCCGTGTATGCCGTGTCGCTGGCGGCGGGCGCCTCACCGCTGGAGGCCGCCCTGCTGGCCAACTACGCCGGTGGGCTCGTGGTGATGAAACAGGGTACCGCCACCGTGTCCCCGCGAGAACTGCGGAATGCCCTCGCATCCCACCCGGACGAGGCCCCCGCGTGACGCCCGGCGATGTTCGGCGCATCGTCACTCTTGACGAGGCGGGCCGGCAGGTGGATGAAGCCCGCCGGGAGGGCCGGACCATCGTGCTCGCCAACGGCGCCTTCGATCTGCTCCACGTGGGGCACCTGCGCTACCTGGATGCCGCCCGGCAGCTTGGCGATGTTCTCATCGTCGGCGTGAATTCCGATGAGTCGGTGACGCGGCTGAAGGGACCGGGGAGGCCGTTGATCCCGCAGGGCGAGCGGGCCGAACTCCTCACCGGTCTGCGGGCCGTGGACCTCGTCGTGATCTTCGACGAGAACGACGTCTGCAGTCTCCTCGACCGCCTGCGGCCGGATATCCATGCCAAGGGAACCGACTATGCCGTGGACACGGTCCCCGAGCGGGACATGGTGGCGAGCTACGGTGGCGAGGTCCACATCTGCGGAGATCCGAAGGACCACGCCAGCACCGATCTGATCGCCCATATCCAGAGCCAGGCCACGTCCGCCGCCGATTGATCCGGCAATTCAGCCCGCCGGGTGATAGTCCTGGAGAGGCTGCACGCACAGGTCCTCGTTCTGCAGCGCGCTGATGCCGGCAACCGTGGCCGCGGCTCCCGAGAGCGTCGTGATCGTCGGCACGCCGTATGCGTAGGCGGTGCGGCGGAGAATCTGCTCGTCCTCGTACGAGCGCCGGCCCAGCGGCGTGTTGATGATGAGGTGGACCTCACCGTTCTTGATCCGGTCCGCGATGTGCGGACGTCCCTCGTTGACCTTGAAGACCGATTCAACGGTGAGATCCGCGCGGCGCAGGTGCTCGGCGGTGCCCTGGGAAGCCGTCAGGGTGAAGCCTGCGGAGGCCAGGGCCCGGGCGATCGGCACGACACTGTCCTTGTCGTTGTCGTTGACGGAGATGAACGCGGTTCCCTCGGTGGGCAGCGGTGATCCGGCGCTCATCTGCGCCTTCGCGAAGGCGATCCCGAAGGAGGGGCCGATGCCCATCACCTCGCCGGTGGACTTCATTTCAGGTCCGAGAACCGGGTCCTCGCCGGAGAAGCGCACGAACGGGAACACCGCCTCCTTCACGAAGAAACCGTTCAGGACGGGCTCTTCCACCTGCTGGGCGTCGAGGGTCTCACCGACCATCACCCGGGCGGCGATGCGGGCCAGCGGCAGGCCGGTCGCCTTGGAGACGAACGGCACGGTGCGTGACGCACGGGGATTGACCTCCAGAACATGGACGACGTCGTCCTTGATGGCGTACTGGACGTTCATCAGGCCGCGCACCTGCAGCGCCAGCGCGAGTTTTTCCGTGTTCTTCCGGATCGTGTCCAGGTGTTCGTCCGCGATCAGATATGGGGGGAGCACGCATGCCGAATCTCCCGAGTGAATACCGGCCTCCTCTATGTGCTGCATGATGCCACCGATGAGAACCCGCTCCCCGTCACAGACCGCGTCCACGTCGACCTCGAAGGCATCCTCGAGAAAGCAATCGATCAGGATCGGGTGATCTTGCGACACCTCGACCGCGCGTCCGATGTAGCGCTGGAGGGTGGCCTCGTCGTACACGATGGCCATACCGGAACCGCCAAGCACGTAGGACGGTCGAACGAGAACCGGGTATCCGATCCGGCCGGCCACAGCCCGGGCATCGTCGAAGGAGCAGGCCGTGCCGGACCGGGGTCGTGCAATCTTCAGGTCCTCCAGGAGCGCCTCGAATCGCTCGCGATCCTCGGCGAGGTCGATGCGGTCCGGCGCCGTCCCCAGGATCGGGGCACCGGCTTCCTGCAACGGCAGGGCCAGCATGAGGGGCGTCTGACCTCCGTACTGGAGAATGATCCCTTCCGGCTCCTCGCGCTCGATGATATTGAGCACATCCTCCACTGTCAGCGGCTCGAAGTAGAGACGGTCGGAAGTGTCGTAATCCGTCGACACGGTCTCCGGGTTGCAGTTCACCATGATCGTCTCGAAACCGCGCTCACGGAGCGCGAACGACGCCTGGCAACAGCAGTAATCGAACTCGATGCCCTGGCCTATCCGGTTGGGGCCGCCCCCGACGATGACGATCTTGCGGTTCCCGGTCGGCCTCGCCTCGTCCTCGGTCTCGTAGGTGGAGTACAGGTAGGGTGTGTGTGCCTCGAATTCAGCGCCACAGGTATCCACGCGTCGATACACCGGCGAGAGGCCGATCTCCTGTCGCCTGGACCGGACCCGGGAAGGCTCGCCGCTCATCAGATGGGCGATCTGGGCGTCGGAGAAGCCGTAACGCTTCGCCTGCGTCAGCAGTTCCGCCGGGACCGTGTCGATCCGGAAGGCCCTCAGGTTGCCTTCGAGATGAACGATCTGCTCCAGGTTCGTGAGGAACCAGGGATCGATCTTGGTGGCATCCGCCAGCGATTCGACGGTGGCTCCGGAGACCAGGGCCTCTCGAACCGCGAAGATCCGCTCAGGCGTGCCCCAGCGCAGCGGCGTGGACGGTGCCGCGCCGTCCAGGATGTCCCACCGGTCCGCGCCCAGCCCGGCACGCCCGATCTCCAGACTCCGCAGCCCCTTCTGGAGCGCCTCCTTGAACGTCCTGCCGATCGCCATGGCCTCGCCGACCGACTTCATCTGGGTTCCGAGCCGGCGCTCGGTTTTCGGAAATTTCTGGAAATCGAACCGCGGGATCTTGACGACGCAGTAATCGATGGTCGGTTCGAAGCAGGCCGGTGTCTCTTTCGTGATGTCGTTCGGAATCTCGTCGAGATGGTACCCGACGGCGAGCTTCGCCGCGATCTTGGCAATGGGAAACCCCGTCGCCTTGGACGCCAGGGCAGAGGACCGGGAGACGCGTGGGTTCATCTCGATGACCATGACCCGTCCCGTTTGCGGGTGAACGGCAAACTGGATATTCGAGCCACCTGTCTCGACGCCGACCTCGCGCATGATCCGGATCGACGCATCCCGCAACCGCTGGTACTCCCGGTCGGTGAGGGTCTGCGCCGGCGCCACGGTGATCGAATCTCCGGTGTGCACACCCATGGGATCGATGTTCTCGATGGAGCAGATGATCACGACATTGTCGGCGAGGTCGCGCATCACCTCGAGCTCGAACTCCTTCCAGCCGATCAGCGATTCCTCGATGAGCACCTCTCCGGAGGGCGAGAGCGCGACGCCCCGGTTCACGATGTGACGGAATTCCTCGACGTTGTACGCGACGCCCCCCCCTGCGCCGCCGAGAGTGAACGACGGCCTCACGACAAGCGGAAACGGTGTCGCTTCGACGAATGCGGCGGCTTCCTCGACGGACCGCACGGCAGCGCTCTTCGGCACGGCGAGATCGATTCGCTCCATCGCCTCCTTGAACAGATGCCGTTCCTCGCACACCTTCATCGCGCGCAGCTTCGCACCGATCAGCTCGACGCCGAATTCCCCGAGAGTGCCGTCCTCCGCCAGCGTGACGGCCAGGTTGAGAGCGGTCTGACCGCCAACCGTCGGCAGAAGAGCGTCAGGGCGTTCCCTCTCGATGATCTTCCTGAGAATGCGCGGGTGAAGAGGCTCGATGTACGTCCGATCCGCCATGGCCGGATCGGTCATGATCGTCGCGGGGTTCGAGTTGACGAGAACGACCCGATACCCCTCCTGCTTCAGCGCCTTGCATGCCTGCACGCCGGAGTAATCGAATTCGCAGGCCTGGCCGATGACGATCGGGCCGGAGCCGACGATGAGGATGGCTTCCAGGTCATCCCGGCGAGGCATGTTAACTCCTGGGTCGGCCGCCGGGGCCCTGGTGCGGCCGATGGCCCGTCACGCCGCTCTCGCTGAGACGGTCGCCTTCACCGAGAGTGGCATCCGGCGCCCGGCCCGGGCTACTTCTTCTCGTC
>JBHHZN010000198.1:0-5058 GCA_046758155.1 Acidobacteriota bacterium
CGCGCGCGATCCGGACCTCGTTGCTGTGCTCGCGCATCAACGCGCGCAGCTCCTCGAGGAGGCCTTCCTTGATGTCGGATTTCGGCGAGAACTGCAACTCGCCCGCCGGTGTCATGTCGGTCGGATAGGTGTAGATCGGCTTGGCCTTCGGGAAGTTGACGATCGTCGCGAACGGCTCGGCGGCCTCCAGCAGCTCCAACGACAATCCGGCCTTCCTGGCTTCAAGCGCCGCGGCCATTCCGGACACGCCGGCGCCGATGATCACCAGGTCCAGAGGAGATCCGCCGGGTGCGCCCGCGGCGTTCGCGCGGGCGCGGAAGCGCGAGTCGGCCAGGATGGTCCTCACCGCGCGGGCGCCGCTGTCGGAGGAGAACTTCAGCAGAGGCACGCCGGTCAGATCGCCCGTGATGTACAGACCGGGCACGCTCGTGGAGCCGTCCTCGTTGACGGCCGGCAGCTTCTCGACGACCCCCGCGGGCCAGCGCGTGTGCAGCCACCGAGCGTAGCGTTGGATCCATGAGACCATGAGCAAGACTCCCGTCCGATGCGACATGAGTGGCAGGTGATGGCGCGGAGTAGGATACCAGCCGGCGCCGATCGTTGCCCGTCCCGGTGTCCGGCGGGGCGGGGGCGTCACGCGGCCCCATCGTCCGGCCGATAGAGTATGATCGCGCCACCGGCTGAAAAGAACCCTCAGGAGGGATAACCCATGTCAAATATGGAGAACAACACCAGCATGGTCAGCATTCCCGCCCGGGACGGGGGCCAGTTCCAGGCGTTTCTCGCCCTGCCCGTCACGGGTCGCGGCCCCGGCCTCGTGCTGATCCAGGAGATCTTCGGTGTGAATCAGTACATGCGTGACGTGGCCGGCTGGTACGCCCGGCGGGGGTTCATCGTCGTTTGCCCCGACCTGTTCTGGAGGGAGGAACCGGGCGTCGAGTTGACCGATCGAACCGATGAGGAGTGGCAAAAGGCGTTCGGGTTCATGCAGGGGATGGACGTGGCGCTGGCGGTCGACGACTGCGCGGCCGCCCTCGAGTTCCTGCGCGCGCACCCGGCCTGCTCGGACAAGGTCGGCGCCATCGGTTTCTGCCTCGGCGGTCAACTGGCCTACTTGCTCGCGGCCCGGCATCGGCCCGACTGCGCGGTGGGGTACTACGGCGTCAACATCGATCGATCCCTCGAGGAATCCTCGCTCATCCGCTCGCCGTTGATGCTGCACATGGCCGGCAAGGACGAGTACTGTGGGCCCGAAGCGCGCGCGGACATCCACGGCAAGCTGGACGCGCATCCTCAAGTGACGATCCACGATTATCCCGAGCAGGATCACGCCTTCGCCAGGCCCGCCGGCAAGCACTTCGACGCGGCGGCCGCGGAGCTGGCCGACCTGCGAAGCCTCGAGTTCCTCGTCCGGCATCTGGCGTCGCCCGGACCGGTCCTCTCGAACCTGTGGGAGGAACACGTCAAGTACGAGTTCGAGACACGCGACGTCGAGGCCACGCTGGAGACGATGGTGGAGGACGCCTACGTGAACCACATCCCCGTCCTCACCTGCGGAGTCGGCCGCGAGCAACTGCGACGGTTTTACGCCGAACGGTTCATACCGCAGATGCCGCCTGACACGCGGATGACGCCGGTTTCCCGCACGATCGGTCCCGATCGCGTCGTCGACGAGATGATCTTCGAGTTCACGCACACGATGGAGATGGACTGGATGCTGCCGGGTGTTCCCCCCACGGGCAAGAAAGTCTCGGTGCCCCTGGTGGCGATCGTCCATTTCCGCGACGGCAAGCTCGCCCACGAGCATATCTACTGGGATCAGGCCTCCGCGCTGGTGCAACTGGACCTGCTCGATACCCGGAGCCTTCCCATCGTGGGGGCCGAGAGCGCGCGCAAGGTCCTGGACCCGAACGCCGAGCCGTCCAACGCATTGATTCAACGCGCCGATGAGCGCAAGGGATGACGTCGGAGCGTTTCACCGGCCGACTGCGGCGCGACCTCGGCACGCTCGAATCGTACGCCGCGATGCTCGGCATCCTGATTGGCGCCGGGATATTCCGCGTGACCAGCGATGCCTGGGCCCTGACCGGCCCGAGCGTCATCGTGGCGTATCTGGCCCTTGCGCCGGCGGTCCTGGCGACGTCGGTCGCCTACTCGATCTTCCTCTCCACGCCGCTGGGGCGCGAGCCCGGCGGCGAGTACACTCACATCGCGCGAACCTTCGGCGGGAATCGCATGGCCTTCGTGGGCGCCTGGCTGAAGGTGATCTCCTACCTGGGCGCGCTGGCGTACCTGTCGAACGCGCTGGCGGATTACGTCATCGTGAACTCCGCCGGGATGTTGCGCGCCGGCACCCACCGCGTGCCGCTGGCCGTCGCCAGCCTGGTCTTCTTCTATCTCGTGCACTCGGCGGGCGTCCGCTGGTTCGGCCGCCTGCAGGTGACCATGTTCGTCGTTCTCGGCATCTCGCTCCTGGTCCTGGTCGTGCCGGGTCTGTTCGCCATCCACGTGGCGAACTATCATCCGATGTTCACCGGAGGGTTCACCGGTTTCGCGGCGGCGCTTCCACCCTTGTTTTTCGCCTACGCCGGGTTCGAGTCGCTGGCCCAGACGGCCGGGGAGGTGAAGGACAGCACGCGACGCCTGCCGCGCGCCTTTCTCGGCGGGATCGGTGGCACCATGGTCATCTTCTTCCTGATGTCCATCGTGACGTTCGGCGTCATGCCGGGCGAGCGGCTCGCCGCCAGCACGGCGCCGATGACGGACGTGGCGGCCGCGTACCTGCCTGCGGGGGCGGCATGGATCGTGAGCCTGGGCGCCATCATGGCTCTGGCGACCTCGCTGAACGCGACCATGCTCGTTCCCTCGCGCCTCGGCATCATCCTGGCCGAGGACGGCCTGGCGCCCGGCTGGGTGGGGTCGGTCCAGACGGCCACCGGCACGCCGATCATCGGGCTCACCCTCACGCTCGCCGCGGCGGTGCTCCTGCTCGTGACCGGCCAGATCGCGCTGGCCCTGAACATCGCCGTCTTCGCCCTGGTCATCCTGTATTTCCTGCACAGTCTGGCCATGTTCCTTCTGCCCTGGCGCAATCCGGACCTGTACCGGCAGGTCACGGTGCCCATCCCGCGCGGCGTGCAGTGCGCGGCGGCGCTCGTCTCGATGGCGTCGATGGCCGGCCTGATCCTCGTGCAGGTGGTCCAGGACGTTCACACCCTGCGCCGGGTCCCCTTCCTGCAGCGCATGGCCGAGGGCAAGCTCACCGCGCTGGAACTGGTGTTCCTGTGGGGAATCGTCGGCCTCGTCATTTACGCTCTGGGGACGCGCTCGCGTCCTGAGCGTCGCGTGAATACTCAGTCGGGGTCGTAGCGCACGGCGGGGCTGCCCGCGGGATAGAAGACGCCGAGAAGACGCAGCTCCGCCCGCCCGGTATTCTCCACGCAGTGCACCTGCCGGCGCGGCAGGTAGATGCAGGAGCCGGCGGTGACGGGCGCCGTGGTCTTGCCGGCCCACATCCGGCCCTCTCCCTGCAGCACGCACAGGACTTCCTCGTATTCGTGGTAATGATCCGGAGCGCGCCCGGGAGGGATCGATCCGACGAACTGCGTGACCTGGGTGCAGCCGGCCTCCCGGTCCACGAGCAGCCGGTACCAGCGATCGGCCGTGGTCTTCGGGGCCCGGTCCCACAGGCGCACGAAGGGGACGGTGGCCGGCGACGGCGACGATGGGTCGGGCCGGGTCAGGGCCGGGCAGGTCGCGGCGTGGCGGTCGGGCTCGGGGCACCGCGAGCTCACCATGACCACCGGGTCGGGGCCGGGGTTATCCAGCGTCAGGCAGCGCCCCGGCTCGAGGTAAAGACCCGTCTCGGCTTCGATCGCGTGGGGCCGGCCGTCCAGCCAGACCGTCGCGTGACCCGACAGGACGTACAGCACCTCGTCGCATGTCTCGTTGCGCAGGCCCGGCGAGAGGCCGGGGGCGAACTCCAAAGCTCGCAAGGAGATCGCCCGCGCGCCGGTGTCGCGCCCGATGATGGGGACGGCGCGCAGGGTGCCGTCGGGGACCGCCCCCGTGGTGTCGAGACGTGTCACCAGGCATCCACCTTCCAGTCGAGCCGTCATGTCGATGGGTCTTCCCCCCGTCGAGGATGGATCCTGATGGGCGATCCTACATCAGGCGGGCACAGGCCACGACTCCTGGGGCCGATGTGCCATCTCCCGCACCATGGGTGAGATCCCACGCTCTGCCAGGGGCCGGCCCCCGATTCACGCCGGTTTCCGGCCGATGGCGATGGCATGAGGCTTGCAGTGCAACCGGGCGACGGCCATGTCGGATGAACCGGAACGTGGACGTGGTTGTCGCACCGGTGAGGCGGGGCACCGGAGTCTCGATGCCCCGCCCACAAAAAAGAGCCCGCTTCGTGCTGAGAGGCCACGAAGCGGGCTCTGTTCTCCAGTGGTTCTTGCGCGATCAGTACATCCCACCCGGAGGCATCGCAGGAGACTTGTCCTTCTCCTCCTCGGGAACCTCGTGGATCATCGCCTCGGTCGTCAGCATCAGCGCCGCGATGCTCGACGCGTTCTGCAGCGCGCAGCGCTCGACCTTGGTCGGATCGATGATGCCGGCCTCGAACATGTCGACCCACTTCTCGCTGTAGGCGTCGAATCCTTCGGTCTTCTTGTGTTGCTTCGCCTCGTTGACGATGACCGAGCCCTCCAGACCGGCGTTGTGCGTGATCTGCCTCAGCGGTTCCTCCAGAGCGCGCCGGACGATGTTGATGCCCATCTCGACGTCCGGGTTGCTGTTCTTGAGCTTGTCCAGCGCGGGGATGGCGCGCACGTAGGCGATACCGCCGCCGGGAACGATCCCTTCCTCGACGGCCGCCTTGGTAGCATGCATGGCGTCCTCGACGCGGGCCTTCTTCTCCTTCATCTCGGTCTCGGTCGCCGCGCCGACCTTGATGACGGCCACGCCGCCGACCAGCTTCGCGAGGCGCTCCTGCAGCTTCTCGCTGTCGTAGTCGGAGGTCGTCTCCTCGATCTGCGCCCGGATCTGCTTGAC
>JBHHZN010000199.1:0-5040 GCA_046758155.1 Acidobacteriota bacterium
AGTCCCCGTGCCGATCGCGTCTTCCTCGGCGAGAACTGCGCGGCCCTCTCCGAGTCGCTCATCGAGAGCGAGTTGTTCGGCCACGTCCGCGGTGCGTTCACCGGCGCCGAGCGGGACAGGCGAGGGTTGTTCGCCCTGGCCGATGGCGGGACGCTGTTTCTGGACGAGGTCGGTGACATGAGCCCGCGTATCCAGGCGAAGCTGCTGCGGGTGCTGCAAGAGGGAGAGTTTCGACCCCTGGGAGGACGCCACATCATCCGCACCGACCTGCGGATCATCTCGGCCACGAACCGTGAGCTGCGAGCCATGGTGGAGCAGTGCTCCTTCCGATCCGACCTGTACTACAGGCTCGACGTGATCGGGCTGAGAATCCCCCCCTTGCGGGAACGAAGAGAGGACATCGGCATGCTGGCCGAGCATTTCCTCAAACGCCTGCGCGGCGAGGCGCCGCAGACGATCTCCTCGGACGCGCTGGAGATGCTGCAGCGGTACCCATGGCCGGGCAACGTGCGGGAACTGGAGAATGTCATCGAGCGCGCGGCCGTGAGGGCCGATGGGCTCGTCATCGGCGTGGACGCCCTGCCGGATAGCATCGTCGATTTCTCTCTCGCCGAACGGGTGCGGCAGTACCCGCTTGCCTCGAGCAAACCGCGCGAGATGGTGATGATCGAGGAGACGCTCATCAAGTTCCGCGGCGACAAGTCGAAGGCGGCCCGCTCGATCGGGTGGAATCGTCCGAAACTGTACCGGAGGATGCAGCGCTTCAGGATCCCACGCAGCTTCGGGCGCCCGTGAGGCGCACAGGCGTCGGGCCGCCGGGGGTGGCGGCGCAGGGGGCCGCGGACGAACGGGTCCATCGGTCGACTGGAGGTATGCCGGCGGGTCGCTTATGATCAGTGGGGGCGGATCGGAGTCGCATACGGAGGGTTTCGCGATGGATGACCGGGCGAGTGGCACTTTCCTGGCCTCACGCGCGGCGGTGGCGCGTCGCAGCGCGGCCGGGGCCATCGTCGAGGACGGCGTGCTGGCCGGGGCCGTGGGGGCGGCCGTGGTCGCGTTGTGGTTCCTGGTGCTGGACGTGGTCCATGGCGCCGCGTTTTTCACGCCATCGCTGCTGGGAAGCGTGCTGTTTCAGGGGCGATCCCCCGAGGACATCACCAGCGTGGACCCGGCGATGGTGTTCGCCTACACGGGATTGCACGGCCTGCTGTTCATCGGCGCCGGTCTCGTGATCACCTGGATGTTCTCCCAGTTCGAGCGCAATCCCCAGTTCGGCATGGTCCTTCTGCTTCTCTTCCTTCTGTTCGAGGCGATCGTCATGGGGCTGGAGTTCTCCATCATGCCCAGGCTGGTGGGGGCCCTGGGCACGTGGGCGGTCGGTCTGGCGAATCTGCTCGCCGCGGTGGCGATGTTCTGGTTCCTGTTGCGCCGCCGGCCGGAGGCGTTCGCGAAGCTACGGAAGGGCTGGAACGAGTAGGGCGGGATGGCCCGCCATGGCCGCCGGCGATCGTCGCGCCGCCCGGCACGGGACAAAAAAACCGCCGAGCCCGGCGCACGGACTCGGCGGCTGGGTATGCGTCCTGCTCAGGCGGGACTGGGCACTTTCAGCGGTTCGTCCAGACGGATCGAGAGCACGGTGCCGGCGGGCAGCTCGACCTGCTCGCCTTTCTTCGAAAGGACGACGCCCGTGCCGATGGCGCCCCCCACGATGCTGCCGATGACCGCCCCCTTGGTGTTCTTGCCCAGGATGCGGCCCAGCACCGCTCCACCCGCGGCGCCTCCGCCGATGATGGCGGCGTTTTTCTTCTTCTTGCTCTCGGATTCCTCGTAGAGGCTGGCTGAGATCGGCGAGGAGAATCCTCCCGGGAGATCGATCTGCGTGAAGGTGATCCCGAGACTGGCTCGGCCTGCGCCTCGCTTGGCCTTCTTCACCTCGCTCACGGTGCCATAGATCGTGCTGCCGGCCGGGATGACCCTTCCGGACCGGCCCCTCACGTCTTCGATGACCTCCGCCATGAACGTGTCACCGACCCGGTTCGCGCCGGAACTGAGACGGCTGTTCAGCTGCACTTCCAGGATCGTCCCCTCGGGCAGCGTCGTCATGGAGGGGCGCTTCGGCAAGGAGGCGGTCCGGCGTGGTTCCGCGTGCGTATGCGACGGAGCGGCCTTGGGGCTGGGCGCCGCCGTCGGGGTGGGTGTGCGCGCGGGGGCGCGTGCGGGTGCCGGGGCAGGCGCCTGGGCCTGAGTGGGAGCCGACTCCTCCTGGACGGCCGGCGTCACCTCGTTTTCCGCGGCATTGTCCGGCGACTGGGCACAGCCGGCCAGAGCCAGCGCCACGGCGGCCGTGAGACCGATTATGGTACGTGACATCATGCTTCCTCCTTCTGTCTCGATGAGCGCTCGTGGTGAATCAGGAGGGGAACCTATGTCCCCGGTGCTGGCCTGACCACTCCGGAGGATCCGGACGTTCCGGATATCACCGCTGGAGCGCATGCGAGGACTCCTTCCCGGAAAACCGGTTGAGGCGTCGTGCCTTCGAGGCTCCGGCGGACGACGCCACGACGAACAGAACGGCCGTGCTTCACCAGGGAACGCGCCGGCCTAGCGGGGAGATCATGTTACTACTTGTCCGGCGGGTCTGCACCTCCCGGGCTCCGCGGAGAGTCCGGATCCCGGCGACAACCCGCGCGGGCCCTGCATGATGATAGAATCCGGCCTTTCCGGTGAGGAGTCGGGCCCGGTGCAGGTGGGTTCCACCTCCGGCCCTCTTCCGGGGGGGATCTCAGCCTCTCATGGTCCAGTGGGCACTGAAGAATCCGTACGCGATCGCCGTCCTGGCGCTCGCCACCGTCGTCCTCGGCGTCACATCCTTCCGGAGGATCCCCGCCGATCTGCTTCCGATCTTCAAGACCGCGGCCGTGCAGATCGTGACGTTTTATCCCGGGATGCCGCCGGAGGTGATGGAACGCGACATCATGAGCCGCCTGGAGCGATGGACCGGCCAGTCGGTCGGCATCGAGCACCAGGAGGCGAAGGCGATGCTCGGCGTCTCGATCGTGAAGGATTTCTTCCGCGAGGGAATCAGCCTGGACACCGCGATGAGCCAGGTGACCTCTTACGCCATGAGCGACATGTTCTATCTGCCTCCGGGAACGATCCCGCCGATGGTGATGCCGTTCGACCCGACCGCCTCCGTGCCGTTGTGCCTGGTGAGCGTCTCGAGCCCGACGATGAACGAGAAGGAACTGTACGACATCGCCTATTTCGAGCTGCGCAACAGGCTGCAGTCGATCCGCGGAGTGATCGCGCCCGCGGTTTACGGGGGGAAACTACGGCGGATCCTGGCGTACGTGGTGCACGCCCTGAGACGGCAGAACGTCTTCATCCCAGCCGGCAACATGAAGTCCGGCGATCTCGACTATCAGATCTTCGCTAACTCCATGCCCGAGAAGGTCGAGGAACTCAACGACGTTCCCATCACGGTGCGCGATGGGTCGGCCATCCTGGTCGGCGATGTCGCCCGCGTGCGGGATGCCAGCCAGATCCAGACCAACATCGTGCGGATCAACGGTCGCCGGCAGGTCTACATCCCGATCTACCGCCAGCCCGGAGCCAACACCATCCAGATCGTCGATGCCATCCGGAGTCGGCTCGAGCGGATCCTCCAGCGTCTCCGGGAAATGGACCCGAAGGCGGCCGATCTGGCCCTCGGGGTCGTCCTGGACCAATCGGTCTATGTCCGCGGGGCGCTGCGCTCCCTGCGGGTGGAGGGGATGCTCGGGGCCGGCTTCGCCGCCCTCGTCGTCCTGGTCTTCCTGCGCAAGCTCCGCTCCACCTGCGTCGTTCTGGCCATCCTGCCGCTGGCGATACTCGCCGCCACCGTGGGCCTGTATTTTTTCGGGGCCACACTCAATGCCATGACGCTCGGTGGGCTCGCGCTCGTCATCGGAATCCTCATCGATCAATCCATCGTGGTGGTGGAGGCCGTCGTGCGAAACCTGGAGGAGGGGAGAGCTCCCTTCGATGCGGCGCTGCACGGAACGCACGAGGTGGCCATTCCACTTCTCGTATCAACGGTTACTTTCTGCATCGTCTTCTTCCCCGTGACGTATCTCTCCGGAATGGCCAGCTACCTGTTCGGCCCGGTCGCGCTGGCCGCCACGCTGGCCATGGGAGTGTCCTACATGTTCGCCATCACTCTCGTGCCGACTTTTTGCGCGCGCGTGCTCCGCGGCTCGGCCGGCTCGAAGCGGAAGGCCGGGGGAGGGACGCCGTTCACGGCGAGGTACGTGCTCCTGCTCGAGCGGCTCCTGTCCAGGCGGTGGAGTGTGCTGGCCGTCACGGCGTTGTTGTTTGCCGGGTCGCTTCTCCTGCTCGCGCGGCAAGGAAGGGAGCTCTTCCCGCAGGTCGACGCCGGGCAGTTCCAGGTTTACGTGAGAATGCCGTCGGGCACGCGCATCGAGAGGACCGAGGAGATGCTGTCGCGCGTGGAGCAGACGATCACCGGTGAGATCGGCGAAGCGGATCCGCGCTATCCGGAGGTGGAGCAACACCCCGATTCCGATCTCCGCATGCTCATCACCAACATCGGCGTGCTGATGGACTGGCCGGCCGCCTACACGCCCAATACGGGCCCGATGGACGCCTTCGTGCTGGTTCAGCTCAAGGGGAAAAAGGGCATGCCGGGAACGTTCGAGCGTGTGGCGCAGCTGAGGGAGATTCTCCGGTCGCGGTTTCCATCCGTCGAGTTCGCGTTCGATACCGGCGGAATGCTCACGGCGGCCCTGAACATGGGTGAGCCGGCACCGATCCACATCCAGGTTTCGGGAAGCAACCTGAAGACCTCCCATGACATCGCCGGTATCATCGCGCGGGAGGCCGCCACCGTGGAGGGGGCGATCGACGTCCGCGTGGCCCAGAGGATGGATTATCCGGTGCTCGATATGACGATCGACCGTGTGAAAGCAGCCCTGGCGGGTGTCGACGTCGAAAACATCATGAAGAACCTCGTCACCGTCACGAACTCCAGCGTCGGGTTCG
>JBHHZN010000200.1:0-4987 GCA_046758155.1 Acidobacteriota bacterium
CGGCACGGGGCCTGGACGCCCTCAGGGACGAGTCGGCCGAGGTGCGGCGGTTATCGAGAAAACCCGTGGTTTTGGCGGCCGCGCTGGTCTTGCTCTTTCTGGATGCGCCGGTCAGCCTGGTCAAGAGCCATGGGACGGTGCAGGATGAAAGGGATGCTTACTACTCCACGGCGGAGATCACCGCCATGCGGTGGCTTGGGAGCCAGCCGCCCGGAATCGTCCTGTGTTCGTACGGCTCGGGCCACCTCATCCCCTGGCTGTCCGGCCACAAGGTCTACGTGGGGCACTGGTTCATGACCCTGGATCTGGCAAGGAAGAATCGTGAAGTGTCCTACTTCTTCGCCCCTCAGGCTCCGGCTCGCCTCAAGCGGGAGATCCTGCGCAAGGTGGGAGCTCGTTACGTTTTCCAGGGGCCGGCCGAGAGGAGGCTCGGATCGGTTGATGACACCCTTCCGCTGGATCTGATCCACGAGGAGGGGCCCGTCAAGATCTACAGGGTGCGTGATGTTCGTTGACACCCCCTCGGATTCAAAAGTAACCTGAGCCGATGCATGCCGTAGCGCCCATGCCCCGATTCGCCGCGGGACGCCTGAGACGACACCTCGATTCGCTTTATCGGCGATACGGTGCCGGCTTCCTCGATACGGACCCGATCAGCTTTCCCCACCGATACGATGGAGATGAAGACCGGGAGATCGTCGCCTTCCTGTCGGCGGCGCTGGCCTACGGCAGGGTGGCCCAGATCCGGGAGAGCATCGAGCGCCTCACCGCCATACTGGGCCCGCGACCCGCCGCGTTCGTCCGAGGATTCGATCCGCGGCGAGACGGTCGGAGACTGGAGGGATTCGCGCACCGGTTCAACGATGCCCATGACATGGGGTTGCTGCTCTGGTACCTCAAGCAGATCCTGGGAAGCCACGGCGCCATCGAGGCGTTTTTCCTCGACGGATACGATGCGTCCGATGGGGATGTCGGGCCGGCGCTGGCCAGCTTCGTCGGCCGGATGCTTCACCTGGATTGTTCGCCCTATTACCGGGAGAGGCGCCTCCCACGCTCCGCCGGCGTGCGATTCTTCCTCCCGTCACCCGAGGCCGGCTCCTGCTGCAAGCGGCTGAACCTGTTCCTGAGGTGGATGGTGAGACGCTCCGATGGCGTGGACTTCGGGATATGGAAGCATGTCAGCCCTGCCAAGCTGGTCATACCACTGGACACGCACGTCTCGCGCATCGCGTCCTACATCGGCCTCACCCACCGGCGATCGATCGGGTGGAAGATGGCGCTCGAGGTGACGGACAGGCTGAGGTCGCTCGACCCGGACGACCCGATCAAGTACGACTTCGCCCTTTGCCGCCTGGGGATCCTCGATGAATGTCCGCGTCTGCAAGATCCGTTCAAGTGCAGGTGTTGCTCCCTGCGGCCTGTCTGCTCCCTGCCATGAAGCTCGGTGCTCACATGTCGATACGGGGAGGGGTCCACCATGCGGTGGAGCGGGGGGCGGAAGTAGGGTGTGATGCCATCCAGATCTTCACCAAGAGCAGCAATCAATGGCACGCGAAACCTCTCAGCGACGATGAGATCGATCTGTTCAAACGGCTGCAGGTCGAGACCGGGATCTCGCCCGTCGTGGCGCACAGCGCCTACCTGATCAATCTGGCCACACCCGACAGGAAGTTGTACGCTCGCTCGACGGCCGCGCTGGGCGAGGAGCTGGACCGTTGCGAGAAGCTGGGTATCCCCTTTCTTGTCCTGCATCCCGGGGCCCACACCGGATCGGGAGAGGAGGCGGGCATCGCACGGATCGCTCGGGCCCTGGACCGGCTGTTCGACAGGCGCCGGCATTATCGGGCGCACCTGCTGCTGGAAACGACGGCCGGCCAGGGAAGCTGTATCGGTCATCGCTTCGAGCATCTGCGCGACATCATCCAACGGATGGCGCTGGATGACCACGTCGGTGTGTGCTTCGACACGTGTCACGTCTTCGCTGCCGGCTATGATCTGCGCACCACGAAGGGATACCATGAAGTCATGGACCAGTTCGATCAATGCGTCGGACTGAGCCGCCTCGGCGCGTTTCACCTGAATGATTGTAAGAAGCCGCTCGGGAGCCGCGCGGACCGGCATGAGCAGATCGGGAAGGGGTTCATCGGTCTGGAAGCATTCAGGTGTCTCATGAACGATCCCCGTTTCACCCAGATCCCGATGTTGCTGGAGACCCCGAAGGGGCCCGACTGCGCCGAAGATCGCGTGAATCTTCGCCTGCTGCGCAGCCTCGCGGGAAGCCGGCGCGCGCAACGCGGACGGGCTCGCAGGGGAGCGGGATGATGATCGTCAACGAGATCTTTTACAGCATCCAGGGGGAATCGACCAGGGCGGGATTGCCGTGTACGTTCGTGCGTCTGACGGGATGTGATCTGCGCTGTGTGTATTGCGACACGACCTATGCCTTCCGTGCCGGGCGCGCCATGGGTCTCGAGCAGGTCGTGGCCGAGGTGGAGCGAATCGGTTGCCGGTTCGTGACCGTCACGGGCGGCGAACCATTGCTGCAGGATGAATCGTTCGTCCTGATCGAGCATCTCGGGAAGATGGGATACGATGTGCAGGTCGAGACGTCCGGTTCGGTGGACATCTCACGTCTCGAGGGGCGAGCGCGCGTGATCCTCGATATCAAGACTCCCGGCAGTGGGATGCTCGACAGGATGGACTGGGACAACCTGCAGCGTCTCAGAAAGGGAGACGAGGTGAAATTCGTGCTGATGGGCCGACCGGATTATGAGTGGTCCCGGCGGATCCTACGCGAAAGCGCCCTGCCTTCCGATGTGGCCGTTCTCTTGTCTCCCGCGCACGATGTCCTCGACCCGCGGGATCTCGCGCAGTGGATGAAAGAGGATCGCATCGCCGCTCGTCTTCATCTTCAGTTGCACAAGTACGTCTGGGGTGCCGACAAGCGCGGCGTCTGAGCGACGCCGGCCACGCCGAGGCGTTGTCCGGCGTGTCGGGGAACAATCACAGCGGGAGGCATGACATTGGCGCGTGAACTGGCCGTCGTGCTGGTCAGCGGAGGGATGGATTCCTGCGTGACGGCGGCCATCGCCGCGCAACGACACGAGGTGAGCTTTCTTCACTGTACTTATGGCCACCGCGCTGAGGCGCGCGAGATGCGGTCGTTTCTCGCGCTGGCCGATCACTACCGGGTGCAACGACGGCTGACGATCCGGTTGGACTACCTGGGTGCGATCGGCGGTTCGAGCCTGACCGACGCGACGCGACCGGTGGAAGAGGCGGACCTGCGGCGAGAGGGCGTTCCAGGTACCTATGTCCCGTTTCGCAATGCGCAGATGCTCGCGGCGGGCGTGGCGTGGGCGGAGACGACGGGGGCGGGATGGATCTACATCGGAGCCGTGGAGGAGGATTCCTCCGGGTATCCGGATTGCCGCCGGGTGTTCTTCGAGCGGTTCCAGGATGTGATCGCCGCCGGCACGCGGCCCGAGACCAGCATCCGGATCGCGACGCCCGTCATCGATCTGCGAAAGAGCGCCATCGTGCGTCGCGGCATCGAGCTGGAGGCTCCTTTCCATCTCACCTGGTCGTGCTACCTCGGGGACGAGCTGGCCTGCGGAAGGTGCGATTCGTGCGCCCTGAGGCGACGCGCTTTCGCCGAGGCGGGCGTGACAGACCCGGTTGCCTACCGCTGACCACGCGGGCGGTTTTTCGGCGGGTTCATCGGCTCGCCGGGCGCGGCCGGCAGGGGCAGGCGCCCGACAACGTTGCATGAACGCCGGAGGGCCATGCGATGAGCGAGAGGACCATGCCCGAGATCGGTTCCGTCGGTTGGATCGATCTCACGGTCCCTGATGCCGAACGGATCAGGGACTTTTGCACGAGCGTCGTGGGCTGGAGGACCTCCTTGGTTACCATGGGGAAGCATCGTGATTTCACCATGATCACGCCGGTGAGCGGTACCGCGAGCGCCGGTGTTTGCCAGGCTCGTGGCAACAATGCGGATCTGCCGGCCCAGTGGCTGATCTACATCACGGTGGGGGGTCTGGACACGAGCGTGAGTCGTTGCAACGCGGGCGGCGGCAGGGTCATCGTGGCTCCCCGAGGGATGGGAAAGCACGGCCGCTACTGGGTCATCCGGGACACCGCCGGGGCCGTTGCCGCGCTGTTCGAGCCGGCACGCCCCCTGGAGACGACGTGAGATGAGAGGCCGGGACACCGCCGGGAAGGCCTGCGTTGGGCCCCCTGCCGCCGAGGAGAGGGACCAGGGATTCCAGCTTGCCGATTTCGACTATGATCTTCCACGCGAGCTGATCGCCCAGGAGCCGCTCGCACAGCGGGATGCCTCCCGTCTCCTGATGCTTGAGCGGGCCAGGGGTCGCCGCCGCCATCGGCGGTTCGTCGACCTGCCGGAGTTGCTTTCCCCGGGCGATCTGCTCGTTCTCAATGACACCCGCGTGCTGCCGGCTCGGCTCCAGGGAAGACGAGCCGATCCCGGGACGAGCGCCCGGGTGGAAACGCTTCTCGTCGAGAGGTTGGGCCGCGGTCCGGGGCCTCGCGGCCGGCCGGAAGTCTGGCGGGTTCTTCTGCGGGGTCCCCGTCGCCCGGGCGAGATCATCGATTACGGCGAGGGCCTGCGGGCTCGGGTGATGGAGCGCGAGCAGGGGGAGTTGCACCTGCTTGAGTTCTCCCGGGCCGGCGCGGAGATCTCCGTCTCCGAATCATTGAAGCGCGCCGGCACGATGCCTCTCCCGCCCTATATTCGGCGTGGACCTGTTTCGCCGGGAGGCTCGGGGGATCCGCGCGAGCCGATCGATCGCGAGCGGTATCAGACGGTTTTCGCGAGGGTGCCGGGAGCGGTGGCGGCCCCGACGGCGGGTTTGCACTTCACGGAGGGATTGATCGCAGCGATCAGGCAACGTGGCGTCGATGTCGAGGCTCTCACCTTGCACGTCGGCCCGGGAACATTCCAGCCGGTGCGGGTCGCTTC
>JBHHZN010000201.1:0-4936 GCA_046758155.1 Acidobacteriota bacterium
CAACAGCTTCCATGCCGCCTCCCGTTGCGAACGGTATCTGGCATATCTTTTGCTTTGGTAGGAAGACGAGTCACGAGGAGTCGGAACTCTGGGGCCCCGAAGGAAAAAGAAAAACTCGTGACCGATTTCGATCCTCTTCCGGTATAATGTGGCGGAGGGTGATAGGTTCCACAATCCAGGTATTTCCGGTCGCGGCCGGAGCAGGAGGTTCTCGCATGGGCAAGGACAAGGAGACCAAGAAGCTGGATGCCGAGGAGCTCGAGAAGCGCGAGGCACCATTCATGCCAATCGTGGACTCGAGCGGTGGAGGCGGCGGAGGCACCGCTCCAGGAACCCGCAGGTTCACCCCCAGCCCCGGTTCGGACCCGATCGAACCCAGTGGCCCCGGCGGCGGAGCCGCGCAGGATCCCATCCTCGACAAGCCCCGGCCGTAGTGCCGGCTCCTGATGAGGGCCGACCCTTTTCGCTGAAAGGGTCGGCCCTTTTTTCATGGGACGCCGTCCGGGTTGCTCCCGCCGTCGCCCGAAGGCCGACGAGGGCCATCGAGGATCTCGGGCAGGAGTTGCTCACCGGCGCGATCGAGTAGGGCCGGCCCTCGATGGAAGCAAGAAGGCCGACCCTTCCCCCCCACAGCGAGAGGTTCCACACCGTCCCGGGGGGCCCGGCCTCCTCTCATCTCATCGGGGCCGGTCGTCCCTTCCGCAAGGAAATGAGCCCCCTGGCGCTTTCTTCTCGCTGACCAAGGCAATACCGTCAATCGAGAGGAATGTCAATACAGCATTTTCCCGCGCTGTGTCTTGCCATCACGACATGATAGCTGAACTCGCCCGCGCCGAGGGTGTTTTCGGGCAGGGATCAATGGAGAGGTTTGTCGTTTTTCTCGATGACGGCCAGCGGGGCGTCGGGGATGCCCCTCATCTGCGTGAAGGCCTCGACCAATCGCGGGGCGGCCGAACGCCGGGGCGCCACCAGAAAGAAGATGGTCCCGCCGGCGGGCCGGCGGCCGGTCGCGATGACCGAATCCCCCCGCTGGACCATCGCCAGCGTCCGGATCAAGGCGGCGTCGGACAGCACCATCGAACCTCCCAGCCGCGCCGCGCGCACCAGCTCGTCCGGCGCCACGAGGATGACTCCCCCCAGGCACTCGAACCGACGCAGCAGGTCGGCGCCCTCCGGCTCCCCCAGGGAGAACGACATCGGGTCACCGGCCTGCCCCGTGCCGACACGCCGTCTCAGACGAAGCAGCGGTTGCTCGAGCCCCTCACCGCTCACGTAAAACGCCGTCATCAGGAAGCTGATCGTGGGCGCCCGGCGATACAGGGGCGAACGGCTCATCAAACCGGTCAGACGCGCCATCAGCCCGTCCCCCACCCCTTGCCTCCGCCCCATCGAGTCCACCACGGCCGGATAGATCAGCTTGGCGAACTGATCGATCTGGCTGATGTGATACCACGGCTGCGACAAGGAGAACCGACTCGGATCCAGGCGCGCTTCCGCCAGCCCCTGCCCCAGGGAGGTGGGAAGACTCTCCCAGAGTAGACGCCAGACCAGCGCGCCCGCCGGGTGCTTGGCGAACACCTGGCGTGCCAGCCGGTCGATCTGCTCGGCCGACATCTGCCGCATCAAGAAGTGCGCCGCCTCGTGCGCCACGACCTGGATCTGGTCGCGCGGCGAATCCTGGGGCCTGATCTCGATCAGCAGATGATCGCCATCGGCCTCGGCATGCGTGGGACCGTCACGCGGAAGCCCGATGAGCGAGATTTTCATCGCCGGAGCAGCCGCCGCGTCAACCCCGAAGAAGCGCGCCATGTCCCGCAAGTAAGCCCGCAGGTCCCCCCTGTCGAAATATCTCTCGAAACGCTTGCGGAACCGGCGGACGTGTTTGAGATCCTTCCACGCCCGCTCGAAACGGGGCTGGAACCGCTCGAGGGCCTTGACCAGGTCCGCCCTCTGCTCCTCGGTCAGGCGATCCGCGAGCCGTTGGGCGAACGACGTGATCGATGTGGACCGCATCGCCGCGATCAGGAAATCCTGATGCCAGCCCAGGGTATCGGCCGGGATCGGAAGACAGCCCGACACGTTCGCGATTCGAAACGGGGTAGGTAGAGGCAGAGTGCGGATGCGGATGAAGGTCTCGAGCGCCAGACGATCCTCGGCGTCGAACGGCCCGAACCGCTCTTGCCAGTACCTGCGATAGATCGGTTTTGTCTTCCCGATCGAGGTTCCGGCCAGATTGTCCACCCAGTGGATGAGGTTGGTGGCCTCGCTGACGGTGATCGTGATCCGGGGGCCGTCATCCGGCGGCGCCTCGGCGGCCCGCGGCGCGACGGGCAGCAGAAAGGCTGCCAGGATGACCGGAAACAACCGGCGCGGGTGGATTGTCATCGGACCTTCGTCTCCTGGTGTGACGCATCAGGGTCGTCCTCGACGTTCGACCGCCGATCGGTCGCGGCCCGACCGGGGTGCTTCCGGGTCGGCTCCGGCCGGGTCCATCGGCGTGTGGGGACGATCTCGGGCACAACAGTAGTGCAGTTGGCGCAGATTTGCTTCAGGCCGGGGCAGGTTCGGCCGCGCTTTCCCCGGCGGCCACGGCGACGCGGGAGCGGACCGGCAGTCCCTCCAGGCGCCGGGCGTTCGTGAGCGCGACGCCGACATGGGCCGCCAGCGCCTCGACCAGCTCCAGGTCCAGCGATGTGTAGGTGGCCGGGACGCGCGGGCCCAGGTCGAGCACGCCCAGTGGCTTTCCTCCCGCCATGATCGCCGCGCAGATCCGGCGTGGCTGAAAATAGCTGCGCGCGGTTTTCATGACGCCTCTCGCGACGCGGGTGGGGGAGGTCGGCATCCGACCCGCGGCATCTCCCGCCGTCGTCGCCTCCAATCTCCCGTGACCCATGTCCAGCGACAGCATCGCCCAGATGGGATCGACCAGTTGCATGACGCACGCCACGGCCGCGGCCGAGACGTTCCCCACGTTGGTCGAGGCATGCAGATCGCACAGGACGCGCAGAAGGATCTTGGCCCGATGCTCGAGCAGATCGGCGGCTCTCGTGCCCTCGACGAGAAATTCGATCTGGAAACGGCTCGAGCCCAGCCTGATCACGTCGCCGTGCTGGAGGACCTTGCAGCGGACCGGCCGGCCGTTGACCCGCGTCCCCCAGGATCCTGTCTCGTTCCTGAGGACGAAAGCCCTCCCCTCGCGGTAGATGACGGCATGGCGAGCGGCGATCGCGTGGCCGGCCTCGGGAGGCAGCCGCAGGCCCACCGACGAAGAGGAACAACCGATCGGGAAAACATCCCGATCGATGAGGATGACCTTCTCGAATCCTTTGTCATCGGTGATCCTCAGCCGCGTCGGCATGAGGGCGTCGTCGGGCCGCTTCATCATAACGCAATATAAGGCGGCGCGACGCCCGGGGGCAATGAGAATCAATCGTTCGTGAGGATTTCGGACAAAGTTTTCATGATCACGGGAGCGGTCAGCGGCCCGGAGGAGTTCTTCTCGCCGTATTGCGGTCTCGAACGTCCGTACGCATACGGTGGCTCGTCATCCCACTGCGATCGCGGGATGATGTAGCCGAGTTCATCGTTGGCCAGGCAGATGACGAACAACGGAAGATCGGATTGTGGCCGTAGTGGTGGTTCGAGCGCGACGCCTTGAAAGTCGGCTCCGGGATCCTGGGGCTCCTGGAACCGTCCCAGCGAGAGCTCGGGATACAGCTCTCCCGGCACGAGCGCCCAGCGCGCGGGGCCGAGATCGACCACCCCGACCTCCGAGCGCATCGTGAAGGCGCCCGGTCGCAGGCTGTTCGGATCGGGCAGCTCGGACGGCAACCATCCGGCGCCGATACCGTCGCGTGGATAGAGCCGGCGAGGACGGATCAATCCGATCGCCAGCCCGGTCGTGAAGCGGGGGTTGTCGAGGGGGATCCGGATGGCCCTCGAACGTACCTTCAGCCGAGGCGGCGGGCCGGCCTCGCCCGAGGATTCCGCCGCGCGCAGCGCTCCGAGGGCGATCTCACCGATCCTCTCGCCCACGAGTTCCGCGAGTCTCAGGCGTGAAGGCGGCCTGAGGCCCGTCTCCGGGTCGATCAGCCGGAGTCGTCCCGAACCGATCTGCCCCCCGAGGGCGCCGCTCGCGTAAAGGGCGGTCCCTCCCCACCGTGTCTCCATCACCCGGATGACACTGCGGGGAAAATCCGCCGAGATCTCTCGATTGTCCTTGCCGCTGACGCTCGGATGACTGTTCCAGTTCACGAGCGCGGCGACCGGCTCGCCCCCGTTGGCCGAGCGAAGCCCCATGACCAGGACGTGATCGTCGGTCAGCCTGGGAAGACGCGTGTCCTGCGACAGGCCGGGCGCCGATCCCACGCCGACTGAGAGGACCACGGCGCGGCGCCTGCTCCAGGCTTCGGCAACAGCCTCCACCGCCGCCGACCGGACCCGCGCGATGTAGCCGCCATCGACCGTGGAGCCGATCGGCATCCACAACCCGAGAACATCCGGGCCGGCGTGGGTGTGCGTGGAGGCGACAACCAGGTAGTCCAGCCGCACCTCCGGGTGCTGCCGGCCCAACTTGGCCCTGACCGCCTCCACGTCGTCGTGGAAGAATCCTATCAGGTCGAGCACGACCAGCCCGACGCTGGAGCCGCCGGCATCGGAGAGCACCAGCGCGCGGGCGTACAAGTCGTCGTGCACTCCGGAAGCCTTCCAGGACCGCCGCAGCCCTCCTATGTACACCGGCCGGTCGGGGTCGCCGAGCTCGGGGGTGATCACGCGCACGGCGGCCCCCGCCTCCAGCCGCCCGGCACCGCGCACCGAACCGCCCGAGACGCCAGGTGCCACGCCTGTTCCCACGGCGCAGGAGGCCGACCCGATGAGGCCAGCCACCGCGGCCAGGCCCAGCAGCCTCCATGGACGTCGTGACGCTGATCTCATC
>JBHHZN010000202.1:0-4915 GCA_046758155.1 Acidobacteriota bacterium
ACCGCCCAGAACGAGCACCACCGCGAAGCAGACCATGATCATCGGGCCCGACGGCCTGTCGTAGGAAAAGAACAGGCCGACCGCGCTGACGAGCGTGCCCACCGTCCATCCCAGCAACAGCCGTGTCTTGAGGTCATCCGCGAACATCACGGCGAAGACGGACGGGGCGACGAGGTAGCAGAAGACCAGCAGGACACCGGCGATCTGTACCGACGAGGTGATCACGACGCCGAAGGAAAGATAAAAGAGGAAATCCCACAACCGTACGCGCAGACCCCGGGCATACGCCTCCTGCGGGTCCAGGGAGATCAGGAGAAACCGTTTGCGGAACACATAATGGAACCCGCCGATGATCGCGTAGAGAATCCCCGTCTTGATAACCTGGTGCGGCGTCACCCAGACGATGCTGCCGGCGAGGAGATCCCTCAAGTGCTCGGCGCCATGGGGAGAGATATCCGCGAGCAGGATCGCCGCCGCGGCCGCGATGGCGTACGTCAGCCCGATCACCGCCTCCTGGGGCACGCGCTCGACGCGTGAACGCGTCAGGGCAAAGATGATGGCCGCCATCACCGCGAAGGAAAGCGAGAACCAGTACGCCTGTTCGGAGCGGGGATTGTAACCGAGCAGGAAGGCCACCGTGGCGCCCAGCGCAGCGATCTGGGCCAGCGCGATATCGACGAAGATCACCTTCCGGCTCAGGACGTGGATCCCCAGGTAGGCGTGGATGCCCGTCAGGATCAGGCAGGCCACGAACGGAAGGGCGAGGACCTGGAGCTGCTCGGCCATGGCCTACTCCCCCTGCCCCGACTCGAGCGTGGATGCGATCCGGGAGGTGACATAATCGTACAGATCGAGGTACGTCTCGACCCCCTTGGCCCCACCCGTCTCGAGCGGCAGCGTGATCACCGGAACATGCGTCGTCTCCTTGAGCCGATCCGTTGAACGATGCTCATTGAAGGGCCTCCGGATGAGCAGCTTCACGTCTCCCTGCTTGAGCCGGTCGATCAGCTCGGCCAGATGCTTGGCCGTGGGGGGAAGACCGGGCTTGGGCTCGACGTAATCCACCACCTTCAGGCCGAAACGCAACGAGAAGTAAGAGTAGTCTTTATGATAGGTGATGACCACCGTGCCGGCGTACGGTCGGAGCCTGCCGATCCAACCGCCCAGGTGCGCCGCGAGGGGTTGACCGTCGAGCCGGGTGTCCCGCATGTAGGCCTCGAACTGCCCGGTACGGGCCAGGCGCGCCAGGCGCGCCCCGCCGACCAGGTCGACCAAGTCGGGGCCGAACAAGGCCCTGTACAGCCGCCCGACGAATTCGGCCGCCCTCTTCTGAAAGTACGCCGCCTGCGACGGCAGTTCCCGCTGGAACGTCTCGGCGAGCTGCCGGGCCACCAGCTCGGCGTTGAGCGGATCTGTCAGGTAATGCGGATTGCCGTACGGATGGACATCACCCTGGGCGCGGCTGGTGGTCAAGGGGATCTCGATGGGCGAGATGTGCAGCGAACAGTCGATGTAGCCTTCCCCCCCACGGACGATCCGGCCGTTGCGCGACCCCAGGGTGAGGGGCGGCACCCAGCCGATCTCCAGGTCCAGTCCGTTCAGAAGCAGAAGGTCCGCCGAGCGGAGTCTCGTCAGGAAGCTGGGTTTCGGATCGACGAAGTGGGCGTCCTGGTAAGGGGGGGCGATCGCCGAGACCTTGACGTATTCTCCTCCGACCTCCTCCGCCAACGATGCCAGGTTCGGCAAAGTGGCCACCACCTTGATGCTCTTGGCGGCGAGGGCCGGGCCGGAAACCCAGGAGACCAGAACGACCGCAAGGCTCGTTTTCAGCAGGTTCATCGTGGTTGGTCTCCTCAGTACTTGTGGGCCGGATGGCTCCCTATGACCGGGACCCATTCGAAGAAAACCTCGTTGTCATTATCGATATCGTCGGCGAGCGCCGCGGCGGCGGCGTTGCGCCCGGTGTGCTTGAACTGGATGCGGAATTCCTGGAACTCAGTCGGTGTGATCCGCAGGATGGCCGAGATAGCCCGTTCCCGAGCGGTGTCATCATCGGGAAACTGTGACGCATCGTATCGCAAGGCGGCCCTCCAGCGCTTGGCGAACTGGTATTCGCCGTAGACGTACCCGCCGGTGCTCCTGATGGTTCCCTTGTCCAGATCCCTGAAACGCGAGAGCGTCTCCATCCTTCGCTTGCTCAGGAGAGCTTCCGCCTGGAAGGTGATCGAACGATAGACGTTGTACTGTAGCGGTTTCCACTTGTAGGTCACATCCGCCCCGAAAACGTCCGACGCCAGGCTCGCCGAGGGCTCCACTACTCCCGCGAGGCCCGCCGCCGCGATCTGGTCGCGCACCTGCTGTGTCGCGCCCGCCCTGCCGAACGCGGCGCTCAAGCCGACACCCAGGGTGGCGTTATCCGTCAGCGTGAAGACCGATCCCAGGTGCTCCATGGCCAGAGCATCCCGACTCTCGCCGTTGAAGGAGACATCGTTGGAGGTGCTCCCGATCTCGGAGATCGACTCCACGAAGACCGGCCCGGTCCCCGGGACCAGCCAGCTCAGGGAGACCCCATCGGTCGTCAGGCTCTCTTCGCCGAAGAAGTTCGCCAGGGCGTTGGGACGCTCGACGGTGAAGAAGGCGTGATCGTGCAGCGTGTTCCACTTGCCGAAGGCGTTCTTGAAGCGCCCCCCCTTGACCTGCAACCCCCCGGCCAGACCGGTTGTGGTCACGAACCCCTCCTCGACCTCGGCCCCTTCTTCGGTGAAGGTCAGGAACAGGTCGACCCGCGCGTACGGGTCCACCACGGCCTGGAAACTCAGTTCCGCCTCATCGAGCGAGAATCCGTCCTCCTCGCGATCGTGGTTGATCGAGTTGGTCCCGATCGCCTGGAAGACGGCGCTGATCGCCGGGTTCTGAACCGTGGAGGTTCGGGTCATCCGCGCCGCGGCCGAGGGCGGCGGGGGCGGTAAGGGCGGAAGCGACACGGGCACGGAAGGCTGCGGCGCCGGTTGCGCCGGCGGGGCGGCCGGCCCGGGCGCGGAGGCCTTGAGAGCCTCCACCTGCTCGCCGAGCGAGCGAACCTGCTCTTTCAACGCCTCGATCTCCTCCCTCATCTGTTTCATCAGATCCGCGGTCTCATCCCCCGCCTGCGGGGATTCATCGGCGGCGGCCGGCGCCGACCAGAGGACCAGGAAAACGAGCAAAATCGGTATCACGGTGGACGATTTCCACGAAAGAATCGGACGTCTCATAGGTTGCTCCCGGGAACGGATCACGAAGAGATTGATCCCGCCGGATCGGCGGGAAGGGGTCTTGGAACCGGATAGTCGGAGCCGTTCAGCAGGCGGGAGGTGCCCTCAAGAGGATCGTGCCGCCCGGCGCGGTGCGCGGCCGGGACCGAGACACATCGGCGGCGCGGACCTCCCCCGCCGGATCGGGGCGATCCATGGCGGGTTCGGGGGCGAGTCGTATCGAGGTGCGGCTGAAAGAACACAGGGGGCACTTGAGGGCCGGCGTCGCCGAATCCGGCCCGCCCGCGCCGGTGGCCGGAGCCTCCCATCCTGCTCCGGCCGCCCGCGCCGGAAAGAGCCACTTGGCGAGGTCATGGTGGGCGACGGCGATGAGCGACACGGCCACATAGAAGCCCAAGAGCGCCCCGACGCCCCAACGACGTCTTCTACCAGGCAAGATGCTCATCTCCAGGGCAGATTCTATAGGGACCATCGAGCCAGTTCAAGCGACTCCGCACGGCGGGCTCGACAGCGCGGACATGGGCCATCACGATGATCGCGATCGGCTTGCCCGCCGGGCCGGACGGAAAGGTGTGGGGAAGTCGCGCGAGACATCGAGGGCCATGGGACGTTGCGGCCCGGCGCGACGGTCGAGGGCTGAGAATGGCCCACGCGGTCAGCTTGACGCCGCGCGGTCCGACCCCACCGGGTGAGCCATCGCCCGGAGACCGCCCCAGGCGGCCTGCAGCCCGCAGGGAACAGCATTGAGGAGCAACCGTGCCTTGAGCGAGCGGTACTCCTGCCGTCCTTCGAACAGATCGGCCAGCACCCTGCGGATCGCCCCCGACCCGCCGGCGAGCCGGACCATTCCCTCGAGGGACCGCTCGCGGAAAAAAACCCGGCGATGGCGGTGGGCCCAGGCCAAGTTCACCGGGACATCCGGCGTGCGCAGCCGCCGCCCGGCGGCCACGCATGCGGCGAGGGCCGCGGCCGACCGCATCGCGTGCGCGATCCCCTCTCTCGTCATCGGGTCGACGAACCCCGCGGCGTCTCCCACCAGCGCCCAGGTGGCGCGGCCTGGCTGGGGGTTCCCGATCCTGGGAGGCTCGGGGTCGGAGGGGATCAAGTATCCCCTCAGGTCTCGGGCCGTGACACGCCCTTGCGGGTAATGCCTGTCGAGGAAACCGAGCAGCTCCTCGCGCAAGCGGTCGCTGCCGACGCTGCGGTGCGGAGCGCAGATACCAACGGAAAGATGATCGACGCGGGGAAACACCCACAGATACCCTTCGAAATCCTTGAAGAACTTCAGGACCATCCGGGAGCATGCCACGCCCGCCACGTAGGCGTACAGCGCCAGCGTGAGCCGCAGGGGCCGGTAGGCTGTCGCGACGCGACGGCGAACGACGCTCTGAACACCGTCGGCCCCCACGAGGTAGTCGAAGGGCCCGGCGCAGCCTCGATCCGTGGCCAGTTCCCACTGTCCGCCCGAGAGCGGCCGCACGGATCTCACCTTGTCCCGAACGAGCGTGACCCCTGCGTCCTCGGCGCGGCGCCGCAGAAACGGATCGAGATCCCGGCGGCGAAACATGTGCACACCTTGCCGAGCGCGCAGCCAAACCCGCCTGTTGCTCGGCGAGTAGATCACGATGTCGCGCACGATGCGGCGTTGCAGCGACGGGTCTTGC